>CAXTDA010000330.1:0-4885 GCA_964242935.1 uncultured Burkholderiaceae bacterium
ATGAGCCACTACAACGTCAACGGCTCGCTCGCGAAGACGCTGATCCAGTACCTCGTTCGCTGGGTGGTGCAGACCCGGCAATTCGACGACGCCACGTCGGCGACGCTGCTGGCGATCCTCGGCACCGAGATCTCGCCGGAGCTGGTGCCGGCCGACGCGGCCGGCGCGCTGCAGAGCACGCAGTCGAAGATCGGTCCGTACGAGCTGCAGGACTTCAACCTGTTCTACGTGACCCGCTTCGGGATGCCGCCGTCGAAGATCGCGTTCCTCGCGTGGCACGCGTGGCGCGACGCGAACGCGGGGCTCTGGCCGCCGGCCTTTCCCGACGACGGGAAGAACGCCTACACGATCGGCGAGGTCAAGCGCTGGCTCGGCGTGTTCCTGTTCCGCTTCTTCGAGATCAGCCAGTTCAAGCGATCGGCGCTGCCGAACGGACCGAAGGTGGTGTCCGGCGGCAACCTGTCGCCGCGCGGCGACTGGCGCGCACCGTCGGACGGCAACGCGCGGATCTGGCTCGACGAGCTCGCGCGGAACGTGCCGGACGACTGAATCTTCGTCGGGAACGACCCACTCAATCGAGGCTCGCCGCCAGGTCGCGCAGCGCATGACCGGGCTCGTGCTCGATCGGCTCGCCGTGCGAGACCAGGATGCGCACCAGCGACGGATCGTCGGCCCAGACGAGCAGCTGCTCCTTCAGCGCGCTGGTGTTCTCGACCAGCATCAGCCGTACGGTCGCGGGGATCTGCGGCTCGGATCCGGCGAAGCCCATCCGGCGGAGGAGCCATCCGCCGAAGCCGTGTTCGCCGCGGATGTTCGCGACGATGTCGTTGACGACGAGCGTCGTTCCCGCGGCGGCCTGCACGACGAGCGCCGACTCGTGGCCGTCGGTGCCGGGGACCGTGACGAACTGGACGGTCGGGTCGCCGAAGTCCGGCGCCGACGTGTCGACCGGCACGGTCTCCGCGACCTTCGCGCGCGCGCCCGACGGCGTCGCGACCCGGAGCGCCGGATAGCGGTCCTTCCAGGCCTTCGCGTCGAGGCGGTGATGGTCGCTCGGGACCACGAGCCAGGCCGGCCGCCCGAAGGCTTCCAGCGCCGCCATCTCGTCGTCGTCGAGCGCGATCGCGCTGTAGACGACGAGGCGTCGGTCGCGCAGCCGGACCACCGTCATGCGGCGCGGGATGTCGACCAGCGGCATCCCGAGGTCGCCGGTCACCGTCAGGAGGTCGTCGTCGACCTGCACCAGCTTGCCGTGCGGCAACACCTTCCATTCGTCGAGCGGCTTGGGCATCTTCCGTCCTTTCGTCGGTTGGCAGCGAGCGTCAAATCTCCTCGTACAGCGGCAGCGTCAGGAACTCCTCGAACGCATCCTTCGTGCTCATCTCGACGAAGATGTCGGCGGCCCGGTCGAACTTGCCCTGGAAGCCGTCGGCCTTGATCTTCGCGAGCTCTTCCGGGACCAGCGTGCGGACCAGCTCGGCGGTGATCTTCCGCCCGTCGTCGAGCACCCCCTTCGGCGAGCGGATCCATTGCCACACCTGGCTGCGGCTGATCTCGGCGGTGGCCGCGTCTTCCATCAGGTTGTGGATCGGCACGCAGCCGTTCCCCGCGAGCCACGCGCCGAGGTAGTGGATGCCGACGCCGATGTTCATCCGCAGACCCGCCTCGGTGATCGGCGCCTCGGGCTGGAAGCGGAGCAGGTCCGCGGCCTTCACGTCGACCTCCGGCTTCTGCTTGTCGAACTGGTTCGGGCGGTCGCCGAGCACGTCGACGAACTCCTTCATCGACGCCTCGACCAGCCCCGGGTGCGCGACCCAGCCGCCGTCGTAGCCGTCGGTCGCGTCGCGCTTCTTGTCGGCGATGATGCCGGCCATCGCGGTCTCGTTCCGGACCGGGTCGTTCTTGATCGGGATCAGCGCGCTCATCCCGCCGATCGCCGGCGCGCCGCGCCGGTGGCAGGTCTTCAGCAGCAGCAGCGCGTACGAGCGCATGAACGGCGCCGTCATCGTCACCTTCGCGCGATCGGCGAGGCAGAAGTCCCGGTCGAGCTTGAACTTCTTGATGCACGAGAAGATGTAGTCCCAGCGGCCCGCGTTGAGCCCGGCCGAATGCTCGCGCAGCTCGTAGAGGATCTCGTCCATCTCGAAAGCGGCGAGGATCGTCTCGATCAGCACGGTCGCCTTGATCGTGCCCCGCGGGATGCCGACTTCCTCCTGCGCCATGACGAAGAGGTCGTTCCAGAGCCGCGCCTCGAGCGCCGACTCGAGCTTCGGCAGATAGAAGTAGGGCCCGGCGCCGCGCGCGAGCTGCTCCTTCGCGTTGTGGAACAGGAACAGCGCGAAGTCGAAGATGCCGCCCGACACCCGTTTGCCGTCGATCAGCACGTGCTTCTCGTCGAGATGCCAGCCGCGCGGGCGCACCTGGAGCGTGGCGATCCGGTCGTTCAGCCGGTAGCTCTTCGTGCCGGCGGCCGACTCCTGCTCGAGCGTCAGCGTGCGGCGGATCGCGGCCTTCAGGTTGATCTGCCCCTGGATCTGGTTCGTCCAGTTCGGCGAGTTGCTGTCCTCGAAGTCGGTCATGTAGCTGTCCGCGCCCGAGTTGAACGCGTTGATGACCATCTTCGCGTCGCACGGGCCGGTGATCTCGACCCGCCGGCAATGGAGCGCCTCGGGGATCGGCGCGATCTTCCAGTCGCCGTCGCGGATCGCCTGCGTCGCGGACAGGAAGTCGGGATGCTCGCCGGCGTCGAGCTTCTTCGCGCGCTCGACGCGGGCGTCGAGCAGCTCGCGGCGACGACCCTCGAACGCGCGCGACAGCTTGGCGACCAGGGCCAACGCTTCGGGGGTCAGGATCTCCGCGAACGCCGGCGTGATGTCGGCAATGATCGTCATGCCCGGTGGAAGGTGATTCATCGACAGCTCCCTCGATTTTGATTCTGGATGGAATGCCTGAAACGCGCGGCGCGAAGATTACCGGAAAACGTCGCGCGATTGCTGCAGTGCAACGCGCCTCTCTCAGCGGAGTCGCGACTCGAGGAAGTCGATCACGTCGAGCAGCGAACGGCCGGTCGCGGTCGGGACGACGCCGAGCTCTTCGAGCGGAAGGCCGGCGCGGTCGATCCAGAACGTCGTATAGCCGTACCAGGTCGCGCCGCACGCGTCCCAGCCGTTGCTCGACACGAAGAGGATCTCGGCCGCGTCGCAGCCGAACGCCATCGGCCCGAGCGCATAGGCCTCGGGCGCGGTCTTGAAGCGCCCGACGGCGTCGACCGACAGCAGGTGGTCGAAGACGTCGTCGAGCCCGCTGCTCGCGACGATCGCCTGCAGCATCGGCGGGTCGCCGTTCGACACGATCGCGAGGGGAAGGCCGCGGCCCTTCAGCCGCGACAACGCCGCGGCCGCGTCGGGGAAGACGGGGAGCCGGTCGTACTCGGTCATCAGCGCTTCGACCTGCGCCTCGTCGAGCGCGATGCCGAGCGCCCGGACCGTGTAGGCCAGCGCGTCGCGCGTCACCTTCGAGAACGGCGCGTAGCGGTCGCAGAGCGTGCGCAGGCGCGTGTAGTCGATCTGCTTCACGCGCCAGAGCGCGGCGAGCTCCGCGCCGCGACCGGGCGCGAAGCGATCGGCGACGACGCCGATCGAGTGGACGTCGAAGAGCGTCCCGTACGCGTCGAACGCGATCGCCCGGATCGGCTTCGACGAATCGATCGTCATACGAGCACCTCGACCGCCGGCGGATGGCTGAGGAAGCGGTCGGGACTCGCGGTCAGCCCGTACGCGCCGGACTGGAACACGACGACCAGGTCGCCGATGTCGGCACGGGCGAGGTCCATCCGGTCGGCGAGCAGGTCGAGCGGCGTGCAGAGCGGGCCGACGACCGACGCCGTCTCGCGTGCGGCGTCGGCGGCGCGCGTGCCGATCGCGACCGGGTAGTTCTTCCGGATCACCTGGCCGAAGTTGCCGGACGCGGACAGGTGGTGGTGCAGCCCGCCGTCGGTGACGAGGAAGGTCTGGCCGCGCGAGACCTTGCGGTCGACGACGCGCGAGACGTAGACGCCCGCCTCGCCAACCAGGTAGCGGCCGAGCTCGACGACCAGCTCGGCCTCGGGCAGGAGGCGCTTCGCGTCGTCGACGAGCGCATGCAGGTGGCGTCCGACGGCGGCGAGGTCGAAGCGCGACTCGCCGGGGAAGTACGGGATGCCGAAGCCGCCGCCGATGTTGAGCATCCGCACCGGCGCCGGCGCGAACGCGGCGAGGCGCGACGCGAGCTCGAGCGCCTTCGTCTGCGCGTCGATGATCGCGTCGGCACGCAGGTTCTGCGACCCGCTGAAGATATGGAAGCCTTCGAACGCGAGCGGTGCGGCGATCGTCGGCAGCAGCGCGGGCAGCGTCTCGGCGTCGATGCCGAACTGCTTGGGGCCGCCGCCCATCCGCATGCCCGACGACTTCAGTTCGAAGTCCGGGTTGACGCGGATCGCGACGCGGGCCGGAAGATGGTGTTCGGTCGCGAGGCGGGCGATGGTCGCGAGCTCGGTCGGCGACTCCACGTTGATCAGCACGCCGGCCGCGATCGCCTGCGCGAGCTCGGCCGCCTCCTTGCCGGGGCCCGCGAAGCTGATCTCCTGCGGGTCCATCCCCGCGTCGAGCGCGACGCGCAGTTCGCGCCCCGACGCGACGTCGATTCCGTCGACCTCGCGGGCCATGTGATCGACGACGGCCGGCATCGGGTTCGCCTTCATCGCGTAGTGCAGGCTGATCGACGCGGGCAGGTGCTGCCTGAGCTCGGCCACGCGTCGCGACAGCAGCGCGCGGTCGTACGCGTAGAACGGCGTCTGGCCGACGCGGGTCGCGAGGCGGTCGACCGCGATGCCGCCGACCGTCAGCCG
>CAXTDA010000331.1:0-4878 GCA_964242935.1 uncultured Burkholderiaceae bacterium
GGCGGGGCGGACGGCGCCGACGAGGCCGGCCGGGCGGGCCGTCCGCCGGCGTCACCGCATGCCCGGCGTGGCGGTCCGCCGCGACGAAGACGTCCAGGCGTGACGGACCACGGGTCCCGGTACGCGGGGTCCCGAGACCGAGCTCCACCGCCGCGCGCCTGGTCTCGACGCCCGTCGCCGTCGCGTCGCGAGACCGGCCGTGAATCCGTCCGGCCGCCGCCTGTTCGTCGCGGTGTGGCCGGACGACGAGGTCCGGGCGGCGCTCGTGCGCGCCCGCGCCCGCTGGACGTGGACGGCCGCCGCGCATCCGACGCCGGACGCCGATCTGCATGTCACGCTCGTCTTCCTCGGCGCGGTGCCCGCGGGCGACGTTGCCGACCTGATGGCCGCGCTCCCGGTCCCTTTCGAACCGTTCACGTTGCAGCTCCACCGCCATGCGCTCTGGGGCAACGGCATCGCGGCACTCGAGCCTGCGGGCGACTGCGCCGCGTTGACGGCGCTGCAAGCGGCGATCGCGGGCCGGACCGGGGCTCTCGGCTTCGCGCCGGAGCCGCGACGCTATCGCCCGCACGTGACGCTGGCGCGCGATGCGCGCGGATCGACGGTTCCGGACAGCGGCGAAACCATCGCGTGGCGAGTCGCCGAGTACGCGCTGATCGAGTCGCGCGGCGGCCGCTACACGACGGTTGCAATCTGCGCCGGCGACTCGTCGATTCAGATCCAGCCGGTCTTCTGCAGCCGCTTGTAGAGCAGGAAGCACGCCGCGACCGTGAAGCCGACCGCGCTCGGGTAGCCGTAGTGCCACTCGAGTTCCGGCATCCACTTGAAGTTCATCCCGTAGAGGCTGAACACGACGGTCGGGATCGCCAGGATGGCGCCCCAGCCGGCGAGGCGCTTGACCACTTCGTTCTGGCTCACGCCGACCAGCGCGAGGTTGACCTGCATCGCCGAATTCAGCATCTCGCGCATGTTGTCGGCCATGCCGACGAGGCGGGCGACGTGGTCCTTGACGTCGCGGAAGTACGCGCGCAGCTCCTTCGGGATCAGGTCGTCGTGGAAGCGCATCAGCTCGTTCGCGATGTCGCCGACCGGCAGCGCGGCGTTCCGCAGCTCGAGCAGCTGGCGCCGGAGCTGGTAGATGCGCACGATCATCAGCTTGTCGAAGTCGCTCTTGAAGACGCCTTCCTCGAGCCGGTCGTACTCGTTCTCGAACAGCTCGATGATCGGCTGGTAGTTGTCGGTGACGAAGTCGAGGATCGCGTACAGCGCGAAGCCCGGCCCCTTCGCGAGCAGCGCCGCCGTCTGTTCGCAGCGTTCGCGGACAACCGAGTAGCCGGCCGTCTCGCCGTGCCGCACCGAGACCAGGAAGTTGGACCCGACGAAAAGGTGGGTCTCGCCGTAGGCGACCTGCTTGTCCTTCAGGTTCGCGGTCTTCAGCACGATGAAGAGCGAGTTGCCGTAGGTCTCGATCTTCGGTCGCTGATGGGCGTTCCGCGCGTCCTCGACCGCGAGTTCGTGCAGGCCGAACTCCTCCTTCATCTTCGACAGCAGCGTCTCGTCGGGCTCGTACAGGCCGACCCACACGAAGGTGTGCGGTCGCGCGAGCACGTCGCTGATCTCGTCGATCGTCAGCTCGCCATCGACGCGCTTCCCGCCCTCGTAGGCGCTGACGTTGACCAGCATCGGCTGCCTGTCCTGATCTCCTCTCACCGCTTCCCCTCGAGGCCGTTGGTCGCACATTCTGCTGCTGCGACCGCGGCCGGGCAATCCACGCCGCTTGCGTCCGCTTGCGGCTACCGCAGCAGGAACTGCTGCATGAACAGGATCTGCGCGTAGAACTGGTAGTCGGCGTTCGGCTTCCGTGCGAAGCCGTGGCCTTCGTTGTCGGCGAGCAGGTACCAGACCGGGATGCCGTTGCCGCGTGCCTTCGCGACGATCTGCTCGGCCTCCTGGTACGGCACGCGCGGGTCGTTCAGGCCCTGCACGACGAACAGCGGCTTCCGGATGTTCGCCGCCTTCGACAGCGGCGAGATGCGCTCGAAGAACGCGCGCATCGCGGGATCGCGTTCGTCGCCGTACTCGACGCGGCGCAGGTCCCGGCGATAGGTCTCGGTGCGCTCGAGGAAGCTCGTGAAGTTCGAGATGCCGACGACGTCGATGGACGCGGCGATGCGGTCCGAATACGTCGTCGCGACCGCGAGGCTCATGTAGCCGCCGTAGCTGCCGCCGGTCACCATGACGCGGCTCGCGTCGAGGTCCGGCTGCGTCGCGACCCAGTCGAGCAGCGCGCCGATGTCCTTCACCGAGTCCTCGCGCTTCATGCCGTCGTCGAGCGCGATGAACGTCTTGCCGTAGCCGCTCGACCCGCGGACGTTGGGCTGGATGAACGCGATGCCGAGCTCGTCGATGAAGTAGTTGTTGCGGCCGAGGAAGCCGATCGTCGCCTGCCCTTCGGGCCCGCCGTGGATGTTGATCAACACCGGTCGCTTGCCGGGAAACCGGGCGGGTGCCCGATTGATCAGCCCGCTGATCGCGAGCCCGTCGAAGCTCTTCCATTGAACGATCTCGGCTTCGCGGAACGACGTCGTGTCGACGCCGTCCACCGTGGCCCGCGTCCACTGCTCCGCGGGGCCGCCGGCCGTCAGGTCGACTGTGTAGATGTCGCCGGGGCTCTGCGCCGAGTTGACCGTGAACGCGATCTCGTCGGTGTTGCCGGACTTCGCGAAACCGAGGCGCGAGATGCTGCCCGAGCGTGCGGCCGCCGGAAGCGCGGGAATCGCGACCTCCTGGCCCGTCGTCAGGTCGATCACGCGAAGCGCGTAGCGACCGGCCACGTTGATGGCGAGGCAGGCGAGCTCCCGACCGGCGCGCCGTTCGTCGACCCCGTCCTCGCCGCGCATCACGACCGCCTCGACGTTCCACGGGATGTCCTTCGTCAGGACGCGCCGCCTGCCGGTCGCGAGGTCCATCACCATCAGCTGGGTGAACTCGCCGTCCTCGTCGCTGGTGTAGACGAGGCGCTTGCCGTCGCGGGTGAGGTGGACGTCGCCGTAGTTGACCTTCCGCACGGTGCCCTGCGTCGCCGA
Source organism: uncultured Burkholderiaceae bacterium (assembly GCA_964242935.1). Classification (GTDB taxonomy): domain Bacteria; phylum Pseudomonadota; class Gammaproteobacteria; order Burkholderiales; family Burkholderiaceae_D; genus CAHJXF01. The sequence continues at coordinate 3,087 of CAXTDA010000331.1, forward strand.
CGGTTGCGGCAGGATCTGCGTCCTCGCGCCGCTCGCGACGTCGATCTTCCAGATCACGCTCTCGTTGGCCGACCGGTATTCCTGACCGTAGAGGACCTTGTCGCCGCGCGCCCAGCGAAAGCCGCCCCAGCCGCCGCCCGGGAGGCTCGCGATCTTCTTCTTGGCATCGGGGTTGCGCGGGTCGAGGACGTAGAGGTCGGTCGTCACGGTGTCGCGCTTGCCGGTCTTGTCGAGCTGGGTCGACTCCATGAGCATCGCGGTGCCCGCATGGTTCCACGCGCCGATGCCGTGCTTCTCGGACGGGTCCGTCAGCAGCGACGCTTCCTTGCTCGTGAAGTCGTAGCGGTACAGCTGCGACGCCTCGTTGCCGCCGCTGTCGCGGGCGTAGACGAGGTAGTCGCCGCGCTTCGGCTCGAAGCTCGCGCTCGACACCGGATCGGGGAAGTCGGTCAGCGGCTCGAGCGTGCCCATCGCCCGGTCGAGGAGATGCAGCTGCACCGTCGCACCGCGTCGGTACGCCACCAGCATCGCGCGTCGCGTCGGATGCCACGCGATGACGCCGGTCGGCCTGAATTCGGTGTACTTGCCCACCCGGTCGGCGAGCGCCTTCGGGACCGGCGGAATGCCTTGTACGCGCAGATGCTCGTTCGGGGCGATCGTCTCGACGACCACGGGCTCGGCGGGCGCCGGTGCCGTCGGTGGCAGCGTCGAGACCTGCGTCGGTGCGCAGGCGGCGACGAGGCCCACGACGAGCAGCGAGGCCGTCGACCGCAAAACGACGACGGAACGGAAGCGGAAAGCGATCGGCATGGGCGCGGCCTGGGCGGACGGAGGCGCGATTCTACAAGCCGGGGTCGCGTCTCACGGCGACTCCCACAGCTCCGCGTTCAGCGACCGCGCCGGCGTCGCGAGGCCGAAGTGGCGATACGTCGTCTGCGTGGCGACCCGTCCGCGCGGCGTGCGATGCAGGAAGCCCTGCTGGATCAGGAACGGCTCGATGACGTCCTCGATCGTGTCGCGCTCCTCGCCGATCGCCGACGCGAGGTTGTCGAGGCCGACCGGGCCGCCGTCGAACTTGTGCAGGATCGCTTCGAGAAGCTTCCGGTCCATCACGTCGAGGCCGAGCGCATCGACGTCGAGCATCTGCAGCGCCCGGTCGGCGATGGCCGACGTGACGCGGCCGTCGGCCCGCATGTCGGCGAAGTCGCGGACCCGGCGCAAGAGACGATTCGCGATCCGCGGCGTTCCCCGGGATCGCTTCGCGATCTCCATCGCGCCGTCGGCATCGATCGGCGTCGCGAGCAGCGCGGCCGACCGGAACACGATGCGCTGCACCTCGTCGGGCGTATAGAACTCGAGCCGGGCGACGATCCCGAAGCGGTCGCGGAGCGGATTCGTGAGCATGCCGGCGCGCGTCGTCGCGCCGACCAGCGTGAACGGCTGCAGGTCGAGCTTGACGCTGCGGGCCGCGGGACCCTCGCCGATCATGATGTCGATCTGGAAGTCCTCGAGCGCCGGATACAGGATCTCTTCCACGACCGGCGACAGCCGATGGATCTCGTCGATGAACAGCACGTCGTTCTTCTCGAGGTTCGTCAGCAGCGCGGCGAGGTCGCCGGGCCGCTCGAGCACCGGCCCCGACGTCTGCCGCATGCGCACGCCCATCTCGCGCGCGACGATGTGCGCGAGCGTCGTCTTGCCGAGCCCCGGCGGGCCGAACAGCAGCACGTGGTCGAGCGACTCGCTCCGCTTCCGCGCCGCGCCGATGAAGATCTCGAGCTGCTCGCGGATC
>CAXTDA010000332.1:0-4848 GCA_964242935.1 uncultured Burkholderiaceae bacterium
ACACGACGCGATAGTTCGCCGCGACGGCCTGCGCGAACGCGTCGAAGTCGTTCGAGACGCGCGTCAGGCCGTGGACGCAGACCAGCACGCGCGGGTTGTCCGGGTCGCCCCACTCGCGATAGGCCATGCGATGCAGTCCAGCCGCCGTGATGCACTGGACGTCGTGAAGGCGGACCACCGGTTCCGTGCTCGGATTCATCGTCTCGTTCGTCGCTTCGAAGCGCGCCATCTTAACGTCTACCGGGCACCGGCCCGGACGACCGCCGGTGGGCTAGGACACGGGCTGAATTTGCTGCGGTGCGCTATGAATGCGCGGACCGAGCCCCTAGACTTGCGGTCTCGGTCCGTCGACCGGACCGCACTCGGCCACCATGAAAACATTCGACATCGACTGCAAGCTCGTCTACGAATTGACGGGACCCGCGGAATTCTTTTTCCAGATCGAAGCAGCGCGCATTCCCGAGCACACGATTCTTTCCGAGTCGTTCGAGGTGACGCCGTCGATCGCCGTCCCGCGCGAATACCTGCCGCCCAACTCGCACAACCGGTCGCTGCGCGTCCACGCACAGGCAGGCACCACCTCCATCGTCTACAAGGCGCGGGTCGTGCGCCGCTTCGAGGAGCCGGACCACAACGCGCCGGAGCTCAACATCGCGGAGCTGCCCGACGAGGTGATGCAATACCTGCTGCCGACGCGCTACTGCGAATCGGACGTCCTGTCCGGGATGGTGCAGCGCACGTTCGGTCATCTGCCGCGCGGCTACAGCCGCGTCGAGGCGATCGTCCAGTGGATCCGTGACCACATCGCGTACCAGATCGGCCAGTCGGACGTGACGACCACGACGCGCGACGTCCTCGCGAACCGGGCCGGCGTCTGCCGTGACTTCGCGCACGTCGCGATCACGATGTGCCGCGCGCTGAACATCCCGGCGCGCTTCGTGGTCGGCTACGTCGAGTTCGCGGAGCCGCCGCCCGACTTCCACGCGATCTTCGAGGCCTACCTCGGCGGCAAGTGGATCCTCTTCGACCCGACCGGGCTCGCGCCGGTCGAGAACGTCGTGAGGATCGCGTCGGGCCCCGATGCGATGGACGTCGCGTTCGCGACCATCTACGGCCCGGCCCGCATGACCGACATCCAGCCGAAGATCGTCGAGTACGTCGGCAACCGCGACGCGGCGGCGCCGGCGCAGGACGGCGCCCCGCTCGAATCGCTCGCGGCCTGAGATCGGCTGGCGCCGCGCAAGCGGCATCCGAACACGGCGGCGGACCTCGGTGCGCCGTTCGTCATTGCCGCTGCGGCAACCGCACATCCTCCGCGAGCGTCTGGACCTCTCCGTGCGGCAGCGGGGCGACACGCTGCTCGAGGTAGTCCGGTACCTGGACACGAACCGGCATCGCGCGCGGCATCGTTCCTTCGGACTGCGTCGAGTACTGGCTGCCGGCCATGCGGGTCGGCTCGGTCGACGCGTCGTCGAGTGCGCCCGACGCGTCCCACTTCGGTGACGGGATCTCCTGGAAGATCTGCTTCATCCGCTCGCCCCACGTGTCGTGGATCATGCGGAAGTACTCGTTGTTCGCGTCGATCATCGCGAAGCGCGTCACCGCGAGGCGGCCGGCCTCGTAGCACAGCAGGTCGAGCGGCAGGCCGACCGACAGGTTCGAACGCATCGTCGAGTCCATCGACACGAGCGCGCACTTGACGCCTTCCTCGAGCGATGACTTCGGCGTGATCATGCGGTCGAGCACCGGCTTCCCGTACTTCGACTCGCCGATCTGGAAGTAGGGACTCTCGGCCAGCGCCTCGATGAAGTTGCCGGCCGAATAGATGAGGAAGAGGCGGCAGTGCTCGCCCTTGATCTGGCCGCCGACGATGATGCTCATCGTGAAGTCGAGTCCCGCGTCCTCGAGCGCGGCCGCGTCGCGAGCGCGCACCTTGCGGACCGCGTCGCCGACGATGCGCGAGACCTCGAACATCGTCTTCGCGTTCCAGATGCTCATGCCGTCGGCATCGCGCGTGTCCGACACCAACTGACGCACCGCCTGGCCGGCTGCGAGGTTGCCCGACGTCATCAGCGTGATCACGCGTTCGCCGGGGTGCTCGAACACGGTCAGCTTCCGGAAGGTGCTGACGTGATCGACCCCGGCATTGGTCCGGGAGTCGGCCAGGAAGACGAGCCCCTCGTCGAGGCGCATCGCAACGCAGTAGGTCATGGCATCGGCCGGCAAGGCGAAAAGCGAAGGGCGTGATTCTATCCCGCCGGGGTCGCGCGCTTCGGGACACTGTCCGGCGATTGATGTATCGTCGCGGCCATCATTTTTCGGGAGACGGGCCGCGCGCGGTCCGCAGACAGAAGCATGAATCTTTCCTTCGTCAACCCGTCCCCCGACACGCCGTGGGCGACCTACCTCTCGCAGGTCGACCGCGTGCTGCCGTACCTCGGCAATCTCGCGCGCTGGTCCGAGACGCTGAAGCGCCCGAAGCGGGCGCTGATCGTCGACATCCCGATCGAGCTCGACAACGGCACGGTCTCGCACTTCGAGGGCTATCGCGTCCAGCACAACCTGTCGCGCGGCCCCGGCAAGGGCGGCGTGCGCTTCCATCCGGACGTGACGCTCGAGGAGGTCATGGCGCTGTCGGCGTGGATGACCGTCAAGTGCGCCGCGGTCAACCTGCCGTACGGCGGCGCGAAGGGCGGCATCCGCGTCGAGCCGAAGTCGCTGTCGCTGAAGGAGCTCGAGAAGCTGACGCGGCGCTACACGAGCGAGATCGGCCTCATCATCGGTCCGCATTCGGACATCCCGGCCCCGGACGTGAACACCAACCCGCAGATCATGGCGTGGATGATGGACACGTACTCGATGAACGTCGGCGCGACCGCGACCGGCGTCGTCACCGGCAAGCCGATCGAGCTCGGCGGCTCGCTCGGCCGCGTCAAGGCCACGGGCCGCGGCGTGTTCGTCGTCGGTCGTGAGACGGCGCGGCGGATGGAAGTGCCGATCGACGGTGCCCGCGTCGCGGTGCAGGGATTCGGCAACGTCGGCTCGTCGGCCGCCGAGCTATTCGTCGGCAGCGGCTCGAAGATCGTCGCGGTGCAGGACCATACCGGCACAATCTACAACGAGCACGGACTCGACATGCCCGGCCTGCTCGCCGAGGTCGCCGCGCATGGCGGCATCGGTGGATTCACCGGCGGCGACCAGATCGCGACCGAGGACTTCTGGGACGTCGAGAGCGAGATCCTGATCCCGGCCGCGCTCGAGAGCGTGATCACCGGCGAGCGGGCGCGCCGCATCCGGACGAAGATGGTGCTCGAAGGCGCGAACGGACCGACGACGCCGGACGGCGACCAGATCCTCGGCGAGCGCGGGATCATGGTCGTGCCGGACGTCATCGCCAACGCGGGCGGCGTCACGGTGTCGTATTTCGAGTGGGTGCAGGACTTCAGCTCGTTCTTCTGGAGCGAGGACGAGATCAACGTCCGCCTCGACAAGATCATGGTCGACGCGTTCAAGCGCATCTGGGAAATCGGCGAGCAGCACAAGATTCCGTTGCGGACCGCGGCCTTCGTCGTCGCCTGCACGCGAGTGCTGCAGGCCCGGGAGAAGCGCGGGCTGTATCCATAGCGATGTCGATGACGACCGGTGCGGATCGACTCGTCATCGCGACGCGCGAGAGCCGCCTCGCGATGTGGCAGGCCGAGCACATCCGCGGCGCGTTGCGCGGTCTCTACCCGGCGTGCGACGTCGTGATCGACGGCATGACGACGCAGGGCGACCAGATCCTCGACCGCACGCTGTCGAAGGTCGGCGGCAAGGGCCTCTTCGTGAAGGAGCTCGAGGCCGCGTTGCTCGACGGCCGCGCGGATCTCGCGGTGCATTCGTTGAAGGACGTGCCGATGTCGCTCGCCGACGGCCTCCGGCTCGCGGCGATTCCCGCGCGCGAGGACCCGAGCGACGCGTTCGTGTCGAACCGCTATGCGACGCCCGACGAGCTTCCCGCCGGCGCGGTCGTCGGCACGGCGAGCCTGCGGCGCGAGGCGCAGTTCCGCGCGGCCTATCCGCACGTGCGCATCGTCCCGGTCCGCGGCAATGTCGGGACGCGCCTCGACAAGCTCGACCGCGGCGACTTCGATGCGATGCTGCTCGCGAGCGCCGGACTGATGCGGCTCGGGCTCGCGTCGCGGATCCGTTGTCGAATGGACCTGGAGATCTGCGTGCCGTCGCCGGGGCAGGGGGCGTTGGCGATCGAGATCGCCGACGGCCGGCAGGATCTGCTCGAGCGCCTCACGGCGCTTCACGACCGGCGGACCGGCCTGGCGGTCTACGCCGAACGCGAGGTCTCGCGCACGCTCGGCGGCAACTGCACGATGCCGCTCGGCGCGCATGCGACGTGGCAGGCCGACGGCCGGCTCGCACTGTCCGCGGTCCTCGGGCGGCCCGACGGCAGCGTGCTGATGAACGCGTTCGAGAGCGCCTCGTTCGGTATCGCCGACGAACGCGATGAAGTCGCCGCGGCCGAGGCGCTCGGGCGCCGCGTCGGCGGGCTGTTGATCGAGCAGGGCGCGCAGACGCTGATCGACGCGCTTTGACCGACGCGGCACGCGACACGACGCCGGACCGGATCGATCCGGTCCGCATTGACGCGCACGCCGTGCTCGTCGTCACCCGTCCCGCGCACGACGCGCACCCGCTGGTCGACGCGTTGCAGGCGCGCGGCCGCGACGTGATCCTGCTGCCGGTGATCGCGATCGAGCCTGCCGGCGACGGCGCGCCGCTCGCGCGGGCGATGGCGCGGGTCGCCGACTACCGGCTGGCGGTCTTCGTGAGTCCGAACGCGATCCGCCAGGC
>CAXTDA010000333.1:0-4838 GCA_964242935.1 uncultured Burkholderiaceae bacterium
GCGCTGGCTGACGATCGTCGGCGCGCTCGGCGCGACGTGGGTCCTGCGGATGCCGGGCGGGTCGTCCGCGGCGTCTTCCACCTTGTTCGCCTGGCTGGCCGTCATGGTCGGGGTCTCGCTGGCGCGCATCCGTGCCTGCGGCGCGTGGGGTCGTCAGGCCGGCGAGGAGCGAGCCCGCGACAAGGGACCGGGCCCGACGTCGCCGATCGACGCGGTGCGCATCGGGCGCTGGGAGCAGGCCCACGTCGTGGTGGCGGCGATCACCGGCCTGGCCTGGTCGGCGCTCGTCCTCGTCGCCCCGGACGGTGTACGGAACGCGATCCTGGTCGGCTTCGCATTGACGATGGCGCTGGCCCTGGCGCGCGGTTCGTCGACCACGCATCGACTTCCGCTCGTCGTCTTCACGGTGCCGATCGTGGTCGCGCAACTCGTCAATCTGCAGCGGCTGCCGGTCGAGCCGCACGCCGCGCTCGCCGCCGCCTGGCTCTCGCTGGTCGCGATCCTCTACTTCATGCCGCGCATCGGGTCGAACGCGCTTCGCGACGATCTGCGTTCGCGGATCGAACAGGAGCGGCGGGCGTCCGAGCAGGCCGCGTTCGTCGAGACCGCGCCGCTCGGCATCCTCGTCGTCCGCGACGAGCGCATCGTCGTCGGCAACGACGCATTCCTGAGGATGCTCGGCTATCAACGGAAGGAGGAACTGCTCGGCAAGAGCGTGCGGATGGTGGTGCCCGACGACGAGGCATGGCGTCAGGCTGTCGAGGTCGCCGCACTCGCGCTCGAAGGGCCGGTACCGCCGCTGGTGGTCCGTCGCGTGCGGCGCGACGGCACCGTCATCGACCTGATGCACAACGTCGCGGCCGTGCGCGGGTCGCATGGCGAGGCCGAGTACATCGGAATCTACGACGACGTCCACGACCGCCTCGCGATTGCGGAAGGGTATCGCCATGCGGTCCGGATGCAGCGACTGGTGTTCGAGTCGGCAGGCGAAGGGATCGCGATCGTCAGCGACGGCGTCATCGAGCAGTCCAACCAGGCGTTGGCGGATCTCGTGGGCGTGTCGGCGGCGCAACTCGCCGGCCGCCCGCTGCAGTCGATCTTCGAGGATCCGCAGGGATGGACCGAGATCGAGCGGCGCTTGCAGCGGCTCGGCAACACGCTGAAGCTTAAGCGCCGCATCGTGCATTCCGATGGCCGCGCGATCTGGGCGAACGTCACCGGCTGTCTCGTCGATGCGGACTCCGAGGCGAACGCGGCGGGCGGCGTCGTCAGGCGCTCGGTGTGGATTCTCGCGGACCTGACGGTCCAGAAGCAGAAAGAGGCGGAGAACTGGCACCACGCCAACCACGACGTGATGACGGGCCTGCCGAACCGGCGTTTCCTGCAGGACCGGCTGGACCAGGCGCTCGCGTTCGCGCGCCGCGACGGCCGGTGGGTCGCGGTCCTCGAGCTCGATCTCGACGGCTTCAAGTCGGTCAACGACACGTACGGGCATCGGGTCGGCGACGCGGTGCTCGAAGAGGCCGCGCGACGGTTGTCGACGGTGGTCCGCGCGCTCGACACGGTCGGTCGCTGGGGCGGCGACGAGTTCGTGCTGGTGTTGAAGGAGATCGAATCGCGCGAGATCGTCGAGGACACGGTGAGAAGGGTCATCGGGCGGCTGTCCGAGCCGATCGTGTTCATGAATCACGAGCTGTCGATCGGCGCCAGCGTCGGCATCGCGCTGTTCCCGGATCACGGGGACGACGTCGAGGCGCTGATGCTGGCAGCCGACCTCGCGATGTACGAGAGCAAGAGCAGCGGCGGGAACACGTGGCGCTTCGCGTCGCCCACGGCCGAGGCGCCGCGCGGCAAGTACCGGCCTGCGGCGGTGCCGGCGCCGGTCGCCGAGCCTTGAAGCGCCGGTCCTCAGCCGCCGACCAGTTGCGCGTGCTGGTCGCGCAGTTCGCCGAGCGTGTCGACGAAGCGCGCGAGCCGTTCGCGCTCCTGCGAGACGACCTCGGCCGGCGCGCGGCCGACGAAACGTTCGTTGGCGAGCTTGCCGCTCGCCTTCTCGATCTCGCCTTCGAGACGTCCGATCTCCTTCGACAGCCGTTCGCGTTCGACCGCGACGTCGATCTGCACGTCGAGCATCAACCGCGTGTCGCCGACGACCTGCACCGGCGCGGTGGTGGCCGCGTCGTCGAGCGTCTCGACGATCGTGACGCCCGACAGCCGCGCGAGCGACTCGAGATACGGCGCGTGCCCGACCAGGCGCGCGCGCGCGTCGGCCGTCCGGCCTGCGGCGACCAGCGGCACGCGCTGCGCCGGTGACATCCGCATCGCGCCGCGCAGGTTGCGGACCGCGTCGACCGCGACCTTGAGATCGGCCATCCACCGGTCCGCGGCCGGGTCGAGCCGCTCGGACTGCGCCACCGGGTAACGCTGCACCATCACGCTCGAGACGTCGCCGTCCGCGATCCGGCCCGCGAGCGGAGCGACCCGTTGCCACAGCGCCTCGGTGATGAACGGGATGACGGGATGCGCGAGCCGGAGCGTCGTCTCGAGCACGCGGAGCAGCGTGCGCCGCGTGCCGCGCTTCCCCGCCTCGGCGGCGGCCTCGTCGCCGGCCTGTAGTTGCACCTTCGCGAGCTCGAGATACCAGTCGCAGTATTCGTCCCAGACGAACTGGTAGATCGCGGAGGCGGCCTGGTCGAAGCGGTACTCGGCGAGCCCCTTCGCGACGTCGGCCTCGGCGCGCTGCAGCCGGCTGACGATCCATCGATCGGCTTCCGAGAACGCGAGGTCCGCGTCGGGCGCGTCGTCGCCCGGCCCGACACCGCGCGCCGACGCGTCGAGGCCGTCGACGTTCATCAGGACGAAGCGCGTCGCGTTCCAGAGCTTGTTGCAGAAGTTGCGATAGCCCTCGCAGCGCGACAGGTCGAAGTTGAGCGTCATCGACAGCGGCGCGAGGGCGGCGAACGTGAAACGGAGCGCGTCGGCGCCGAACGCGGGGATGCCGGTCGGGAAGTTCTTCCGCACGTAGCGCGTCGCGCGTTCCTTGTGCGCCGCGAGCATCAGCCCCTCGGTCGACTTCTTCACCAGCGGCTCGAGGTCGATGCCGTCGATCAGGTCGAGCGGGTCGAGCGTGTTGCCTTTCGACTTCGACATCTTGTTGCCGTCCGCATCGCGGACCATCGCGTTGATGTAGACGTCGCGAAACGGCACCTCGCCGGTGAAGTGGAGCGACATCATGATCATCCGCGCGACCCAGAAGAAGATGATGTCGTTGCCGGTGACCAGCACGTCGGACGGCAGGAACGTCTTCAGGTCGTCGGTCGCGTCGGGCCAGCCGAGCGATGCGAACGGCACGAGCTGCGACGAGAACCACGTGTCCAGCACGTCGCGGTCCTGCGTCAGCGGACCGTCGTACCCTCTGGCCGCCGCGCGCCGTCGTGCCTCGTCCGCATCGCGCGCGACGACGAACGGCGCGCCGTCGACCAGCGTGCCGTCGGTGTGCCATGCGGGGATCTGGTGACCCCACCAGAGCTGGCGCGACAGGCACCAGTCCTGGATGTTCGACAACCAGTGGTCATAGGTCGCCTTCCAGTGCTCGGGATGGAAGCGGATCCGGCCGTCGGCGACCGCGGCCAGCCCGCGTGCCGCGAGTCCCTCCATCTTCAGGAACCACTGGTCGGTCAGCATCGGCTCGACGACGACGCCGGTGCGGCCCGACTTCGGCTGCGCCATCGTGTGCGGCTTCGTCTCGACCAGGAAGCCGTCGCGCTCGAGCCGGTCGACGACGGCCTTCCGCGCGACGTAGCGGTCCATCCCGCGGAACTCGACCGGGCCCTGGTCGTTGATCTTCGCGTCGAGCGTGAAGATGACGATCAGCGGCAGGTTGTGGCGCAGCGCCGTGCCGTAGTCGTTGAAGTCGTGGGCGCCGGTGATCTTCACGCAGCCCGAGCCGAAGGCCATGTCGACCATGGTGTCGGCGACGATCGGGATGGTGCGGTCGCAGAGCGGCAGCACGACTTGCCGTCCGACGAGGTGCCGGTAGCGCGGATCGTCGGGATGCACGGCCACGGCGCCGTCGGCCAGCATCGTCTCGGGCCGCGTCGTCGCGATGGTGAGTCCGCGCAGCGTCCGGGTCGCACCGTCGCTGTCGACGATCTCCTGCGGCCCGTCGACGAACGGGTAGACCACGTACCACATCGTCCCCTGAACTTCCTCGCTCTCGACCTCGAGGTCCGACACCGCCGTCATCATCACGGGGTCCCAGTTGACGAGGCGCTTGCCGCGATAGATCAGCCCGTCGGCGTGCAGCCGGTTGAACGCCTCGACCACCGCGCGGTTCATGTGCGCGTCCATCGTGTAGTAGCCGGCCCGCTGGCCTTCGGCATCGGCGTACTGCCAATTGGCCGAGTCGCCGAGCCGGCGCATCTGGCCGGTGATCGTCGAGCCGGACTTCTGCTTCCACTCGCGCACCTTCTCGACGAATGCGTCGCGGCCGAGCGCGGTCCGACTCGTCCCCTGTGCTTCGAGCTGGCGCTCGACCACGATCTGGGTCGCGATGCCGGCGTGATCGGTTCCCACCACCCAGTTGGTGTTGAAGCCGCGCATCCGGTGGTAGCGGACCAGCACATCCATCAGCGTCTGCTGGAACGCGTGGCCCATATGCAGCGTGCCGGTCACGTTCGGCGGAGGCAGCTGGATGCTGTAGGCGTTATCCGGATCGTGTTCGCCCGCGCGTTGCCGGAAATAGCCGCGTTCTTCCCAGATCGGGTACCAGTGCGCCTCGATGGCCTGCGGCTCGAAGCTCTTCGCGAGCGTCGCGTCGCGTGTCCCGGGGGGTGAAG
>CAXTDA010000334.1:0-4832 GCA_964242935.1 uncultured Burkholderiaceae bacterium
GTCGGCAGGCTGACCGGCCCCTTGACGTCGTGATCGTATTTGTGCGGATTGTAGTGGCCGCCCGCGGGCGCGAGGTCGACCGGTGAGTCGTCGAGGATCGACGCGGCCGTCAGCCAGCGTTTCTCGATCGCGAGTTCGTACAGGAAAGGCTTCAGCGTCGAGGCCGCCTGCCGCGACGCGGTCACGTGGTCGACCTCGGCCGCGCCCGACAGGTCGCCGGACGAACCGACCCACGCCAGCACCTCGCCGGTCGCGTTGTCGAGGACGATCGCCGCGCCGTCCTCGACGTTGCGGTCCGCGAGCTCGGCGAGATGACGGCGGAGCGTGGATCGCGCGAAGCGCTGGAGGCGCGCGTCGAGCGTGGTCGGGACCACGGCCCCCGCATCGGTCGGTCCCGTCGCGGACCGCTTCATCGCGATGGCCCCGGTCGGTGCATCGGCCTCGCGAGCGCCGAAGCGACGGCGTTCCCGCAGCACGACCCGCGCGAAATGCGGCGCGAGCTGCGGATCCGAATCGAGCCGCGACGCGGCATTGCGCGCCAGGACCTGCGCCGTGTACGCCGGCAGGCCGCGACATTCGGCGTCGAGGCGTTCGGCGACGAGCACCGCGCACGCGCGGTCCGCGACCCGGGCCGGCGATGCGTTCGGCGCACGCACCAGGGCCGCCGTGATCGCCGCCTCGCGCGCGTCGAGCCCGCTCGGATACTTGCCGAACAGCGTGGCCGACAGCGCCGCGACCCCGACGATCTCGCCGCGATAGCCGACGAGGTTCAGGTAGGCCTCGAGGATCTCGTCCTTTCGCCAACGCCGTTCGAGCGAAAGCGCGGTCGCCGCCTGCGACACCTTCTGCACCAGCGACCGTCCAGCGGCAGCCGGCCGCAGATCGTCGTCGACGAGCCCGGCGAGCTGCATCGTGATCGTCGATGCGCCGCGCGTGCGCGAGTGCCACAAGTTGCCCCAGGCCGCGGCGCCGACCGCCGTCCAGTCCACCCCGGCATGCTCGTAGAAGCGCCGGTCCTCCGACAGCACGAGCGCCGTCCGCAGCGCCGGCGAGACGTCGGCGAGCGTCGTCCATCCGAGCCGCCGAACCTTCACGTCCGTCCGCAGAACCTGCACCGGCTCGCCGTGACGGTCGACGAAGGTCGTCTCGCTGCTGCGGTAGGCGGTGCGGACCTCGGCGAAGGTGGGGACCGCGACGGCCGGCCGTGCGTGGAGCGAACATGCTGCCAACAACACCATCGCCATTCGCCGGGCGCTCGCGCCCGGGAATCGCTTCGAACGGAGCGAAGAATCCCCCATCTGCAGGATGGCGAGTGCATCGCCGCTCCGGCGCAATTGCAGACGAGCCTTCGGGGCGTCAGGCGACGCTATTTCAATCCGCCACGGGGACGCGAACGCGGCAGCATCGCGGGACTTCGCGTCGTCGGTGATCGAGGCACTTGCGGAGGGCACGGATGATTCGAGTACGCCGTTCGAGCGATGCGGGAGTGCGCAAGCATTGTCATTCTGGGTTCGAGGCGCTCTTGCGGAGCGCCGACGACGGCCGGCGTTCAACCGACGGAACGCTTGCTCAACCGCGGTGATGCAAGCCGTTTCGACGGCCGCCTTGCCGCCCTTCGAACGTTACTGGAGCGAACGATGGAACAGGTCACGATGCGGGAAGCGGAAGGAATCAGCGGTGCAGGGTTCAGTTTGAAGGGCCTCGGTTTGAGCCAGATCTTCGGCATCTCGCTGGACTGGATGAAAGATCAGGTTCTCGCCGGCAACGTCGACTACGCCGGGCTCGCGGAGTCCCAAGGAACGTACTACAACACGGTCGGCGCCTGATCGAGGGCCTTCGGGCCCCGATGAGCGATGCCGACGCTCGTGTCGAAAGCCATCCGTGTCGTATTCGATCGTTCGCAGGGCCCGATCGTCTATGTTGCAAGGACCACGTGTGTCGCGCTTCTCGCGACCACCACCGTGTTGTATGCAGCGCATGTCGCCGGCCTCCTGAACGAGCCGGAGGATCCCCAGGGAAGCCTGATATGGATCGTGCTGACCAGCCTCGTCGTCGCGCCGGTCATCGAGAATTTCCTGATTTTCGGGTTCATCGAATTTCTTTCGGCGTTCGCGCTTCGGCCGCTGGCGATCACGATGACGGTTGCTGCACTGTCGGCGTTCAGCCATTGGCTGGCCGGCGGATGGCGGGCGGTTGCCGGCGCCGTGATGTTCTCGGTGATGACGTATTCCTATTTCGTGTGGAACGACCGCACGATCGGCTGGCGCTACCGGCTGACCGTGGCGCAGCACCTCCTCTTCAACACGCCGGCCGTATTCTCGTGGGCGTGGGACATCGGCAATTGAATCGGGCGCGTCACGCATCAGACGCGGCTCGGGTCGATACCTCGGTCGACGCAACCGGCCGGCGCCCTCGTTCACGGCCCTACCTGGACCACGGCGTTCGGCACCTCGCCATACATTTCCGGCGCATACAGCGCCTCCACGCGGGTCGGCGGCATCCTGAAGCTGCCCGCATTGTTCAGGCGCACCGTGTATTCGGTCGAGAACCGGCCTTTCGGCACGTAGCGGTAGTAGCTGCGGTACGCCTCGAAGCCCTTCTCCTCGTACGTCGGCCAGGTCCAGCCATCGCGCTGCTCGCCGGTCGTCGCGAGTTGCGAATCGCGACCGAGACCGGTGCCGAGGATCGATGCGCCGCCCGGGATCGGATCCGACAGTACGACCCACGTCATGTCGGTCTGCGCGTCGACCTCGACCTTGATGCGCACGACGTCGCCGCGCGAGTAGGCGCCCTTCGTCTTCTGCTCGACCGGCGTGACCGTCCGCGTGATGCGGTAGCCGGACGAGAACGGCGCCTTCAGCGGGACCGCGGCCAGGCTCTGGATCGTCACCCAGGGCTTTCCGGGCCCGTCGTGCGTCACCTGCAGGTCCTGGCGCACGGCGTCCGTCGGTTGCGAGGCGCTGGGCGGCGCTTCCTTCCGCGGCCACGGCAGCGACAGGATTCCGCCCTGCGGCTGGTCGGTCCATTTCAGCACTTGCGCTGGGCCGGCGGCGACCGATCCGCGGGTCGTCCCGCCGACCGCGTCGCGTTCGAAGCGCCTCGAGAAGCGGTTGACCGCGAGCGTGCCCCACACGTTGGCGGTGGTCGTCAACCAGTGGCCGCGCGACTGGCGTTGCAGCGTGCCGACGACGAGCCGCGGGACGTCGTCCTTCCACGCCGGGTCGTCGACGACCGCGAGCAGCAGCCGCGACGCGTTGCCGTCCCCGCTGGCCATCAGCCAGTACCAGAAGTCGGTCTTGTCGGTCGAGAAGTCGAGGCGCGTGCCCTGATAGTTCAGCCTCGCGCGGAGGATTTGGTCCGCTTCCGCAAGCCGGGCCGCGCGCTCCGGGATCGCATCGAGCCGTCGCACGATCAGGAGCCAGTCGATGACGGCCGACGTGGGCCACTGGTTCGGCGCGACCTCGATCGACTGCAGCATCCGCGGCGTGGCCTTGCCGCTGCGAGCGAGCGCTTCGATCGCGGCGAGCTTGCGGACGTCGAGTTGCCGTTGCGCGCCGATGGTTCCGGGTGCCCAGACGTCGCGCTTCAGGCGCCCCTCGACGAACGCGACCAGCCCGCTTTCCATCCTCGTCCGCGTCGCATCCGGAATCGCGTACTTGCCGAGCGCCGCGGCCTCGGCGCTCGCGCTCAGCAGGTAGGCGGTCAGGACGTCGCTTCCCGATGCGGCGTCGTCGGCGCGCGGCGGGAAGTAGCTCGCGAGACCGTCGCTGTCGAGATAGAGCGGGAGCTGGCGGGCGACGTCGTTCCACCGCGCCTCGTCCAACGTGCCGATCGCGATCGAGGCCTTCTGCTCGAGACACGAATACGGATAGCGCTGGAACCAGTCGCGCACGGCCGGCAGGCCGTCGGCGAGCTTCGGCTTCAACGCCACGGCGAGACCTCCGCGCAAGACGCCGTCCGCATCCGCCACCGCGTCGTCCGGTGCGGCGACCGGCATCGCGAACGTGCGGTCGACCTGCGCCATCGTCGCTTGCTGGACCGTCACCGGGATCGCGGTTGCGACGCGCTGCGGCAGCGCGACGCGGTCGCTCGCCGACGCCGACTTCGCTTCGATCCGCCATGCGATCGAACGGGCGTTGTCCGGTGTCGTGACCGGCCATTCGACGCCCTGCGACGACTCGGGCTCGATGCGGACGCGTTGCGTCGGCAACCGGATCGGCGGCAGGGCCGCGTGGTCCTGCGCGCTGCCGCTCGATCCCGCGCCGGCCGATCCGGCGCTCCCCGATCCGGCGCTCCCCGATCCCACGCCACCCGATCCGGCACCACCCGATCCGGCAGCACTCGATCCGGCAGCACCCGCCGCGTCGATGCCGGTCGACCCGGCGGCTGGCGGACTGCTCCGCCCGCTCGGCACGCCGGCCGTCGACGGCTGCAGCGTCGCATCGACGTCGACGTCCATCGCCGCCTTCGTCGTGTTGCGGAGCGTGATGCCGGCCTGGTAGCGGTCGCCTTCGCGGACCAGCGGCGGCAGGCCGGCGACGATCTGCAGTCCTGACGCGAGCGGATGCTCGTGCTGCCGGTCCCGACCGACGCGGCGCCGACGTCGGCGATCGCGACGATGCGGAACGTGGCGCTGCCGTTCGCGTCGAGCACCACGGCCGGCTTCCACAGCAGCAGCGTGTCGAACAGCTCGCGGGTCGGGCGCGCGCCGCCGCCGCCACCGGGCGGCGCGGCCTTCCGGCCGAAGTGGCGCTTGCCGACGATCTGCATCTGCGCGGTCGCCGCGGTCGACGAGGCGTTGCTCGAACTGCTGCCGAACGCGAGCTGGAACC
>CAXTDA010000335.1:0-4821 GCA_964242935.1 uncultured Burkholderiaceae bacterium
CGCTCGCCGGGGCCGGATCGTTCGACGCCGGCCGCGACTGGCTGCTGCGCTGCGCCGTCTCGATCGCGATCTGCAGGTCCTGCACGTACGACGACGCGCGTTCGTTCAGGATGACGAGGTCGACCGCGAGGCGCTTCGCACGCCAGTATTCATGCGCGCGCAACAGTTGCCGGACCTGCGCGAGGTCGTCGATGTCGTCGATCCGCAGTACGACGATCGGCAGGTCGCCGGAGATCGCGTGCGCCCACAGCCCCGACTGCGGCGCGAGGCCGCGACGGATCTCGGCCGACGGCATGCGGAAGCGCGCGTCGGCGTAGACGATCGGCGCGGCCAGCCGCTGGAAGTCCGCCGACTCCTCGGCCTTGACCCCGAGATGGCGGAGCTGCACCTGAGCCTGCGTCCACGCGAACGTCTTCGCGCGGTCGAACGCGTTGCGGTCGTGGTGGCGGTCGACGAGGTCCATCAGCTCGGCCTCGGTCGATGCGACGACGGTCCAGTACGCGACGCGCACGACCTGCCCGGGCGGGACCTTGACGCGGCAGCGGAGCGCGAAGACCGGGTCGAGCACGGTGCCGACCGTGTTCGACAGCGGACGACCCTCGCTCATCGCGAACGCGTTTCCGACGTGGCGACCGCGTCCGATGAAGCGGCTGCGGTCGGTCTCGTACTGCAGCGTCCCGACGCGGTCGCCCTCGACGACGACGAAATGCGCGGCCCACACTTCGGGCTCCGACGGCGTGCGGCGCCGCCGCGTCGCGATCAACGCGTCGAAGGTCGGCACGTGGCGGGTCTGCACGAACATCTTCGCGAAGGCCGGGTGGGCGTTGTCGGTCGCCGGCGTCGTCAGCACCACCTCGGCGTACGACGTCAGCTCGATGTCGCGGGCGCGCCGGCTGCTGTTCGTCAGCGTGACGCGCCGCACCTCGGCGTCGGCCTCGCCCGACACGACGACTTCCATCGTCGTGCGGAGCCGGCCGTCGCGGCGCGTGAACGTCGCGTGGTCCTCGCCGAGCACCGCTTCGGCATGGACCACGTTGGTCGCGAGCGGCTCGGTGGTCGGTGCCCAGAGCTCACCGCTCTGCGCGTCGCGCAGGAACACGAACGAGCCCTCCGCATCGCGCGTCGGGTCCTCGCGCCAGCGGGTGACCGCGAGGTCGCCCCACCGGCTGTACCCCGACCCGGCGGCCGTGATCATCACGGCGTAACGACCGTTCGACAGCAGGTGCGCAACCGGCGCCTCCTGCGTCGATGCGAGCACGCGACGCGTCGCCGAGACCTCGACCGCCGCGGCTTCGCCGGAGAACTTGACCTCCTCGACGCGCGGGTCCATCTCGGCCACGTCGCGCGGCATCCGTTCCTGCAGCAGCAGTTCGCTCGCGACGATCATCGGCTCGTCGTGGAAGCGGGCGCGCATGCGGCCGTCGTCGAGCGCGTCCGCGATCGCGACGATCGTCATGCCCTGGTGATGGGCCATGTAATTGCGGACCACCGCGAAGTTCTCGCCTTCGGGCACGCGCGACCGCGTGAAGTCGAGCGCGTCGTAGTAGCCGTAACGACCGCGGCCGCCGCGCCGGTCGATGCGCGCGAAGTTCTCGAGTGCGGCCCGCGGGTCGACCATCGTCGCGAGGCCGGTCGCGTACGGCGCGATCACCGTGTTGTCGGACAGGCCGCGCTTCAGCCCGAGGCCGGGCACGCCGAAGTTCGAATACTGGTACGTGAAGTCGATGTCGCGCGCGTTGTAGGCCGACTCGGAGATGCCCCACGGGATGCCGAGCGACGCGCCGTAGGCCCGCTGGCGCTCGACGACGAGACGGTTGGTCTGCTCGAGCAGGCTGCCCCACGGCGCACGCATCACGAGCGACGGCATCAGGTACTCGAACATCGACCCCGACCACGAGATCAGCGCCGACCCGTCGCCGACCGGCGTCGCGGCGCGTCCGAGATGAAACCAGTGCTTGGTCGGGATGTCGCCCTTCGCGATCGCGAACAGGCTCGCGAGCCGCGCCTCGGACGCGAGCAGGTCGTAGCAGCTCGGGTCGAGGCGGTTGTCGGCGAGCGAGTAGCCGATCGACAGCAGCTTCCGCTCGGGGTCGAGCAGGAACGCGAAGTCCATCGCGAGCGCGATCGCGCGGACCTCGCCGGCGATCGCGTCGAGGCGGGCGTTGAGGCCGTTCATCGCGTCGCGATCGAGGTCGCGATCGTGCACGTGCTCGAGCGCGGCCTTCCGGATCGCGTCCGCCCAGTGGATCAGCTCGGGCAGCGCATCGGCCGTCGCCGGCTGCGGCGGCTCGCGGGTCGGCAACCGCGCGGTCACGAGCAGGCGGTCGACGCCGAGGACGACGGTCTCGAACGTCTGCCGGCCGTCGACCAGTCGCCGCAGGTCGTCGATCGCGGGCCGGAGCGCCGCCGCGTCTGCCGGCGCGAGCGTCGCGAACGCCGCATCGGCGAGCGTCAGCGTGTCGGCGAGGCCGCGCCACGCGGTCGGCGACTCGGCCTGGTCGCGCCACGACTCGCACGCGTTGGCGACGACGATCAGGTGACCGGCGAGGTTGCCGCTGTCGACCGACGACACGTACGGCGGATCGAGGGCGCGCAGGTCCTCGGTCGCGTACCAGTTGAAGAAGTGCCCGTTGAACTTCGCCAGCAGCCGGAGCGATGCGAGGGTCGCTTCGAGGCGGGCGACGGTCGCGAGCGTCCCGGCCCAGCCGAAGTCGCGCGCCGTGATCGCCGACAGCAGGTAGAGCCCGATGTTGGTCGGCGACGTGCGATGCGCGACGACCGGCTTCGGGTCTTCCTGGAAGTTGTCGGGCGGCAGCATGTGCTCGGCCGGCGTCACGAACGTCTCGAAGAAGCGCCACGTCGTCCGCGCGATCGTCCGCAGGCGCGCCTCTTCGACGGCGGTCGGCTCGCGCCGGAATGCCGGGCGGAGCGGCCGGCTGACCCACCACGCGACCAGCGGCGCCGCGGCCCACAGCAGCGCGAACGGCATCAGCAGCATCCACGACGCGGGACGCACGACCCCGAGCGCGATCGCGAGCCCGACGGCGACCACGGTCTGCGCGCGCATCTGCCGGTAGAAGCCGACGACGTCGGGCCGCCGCATGCGCGCCGACTGCGCCGCGGTCGTCCATTCGAGCAGATGGCGGCGCGTGACCAGCACCCGCACCAGCGTGCGGGCGATCGCATCGATCGAATGCCAGGCGCGATCGGCGACGAAGGTCAGCAGCAGCGCCGCCTGCGCCGCGGCGAGCCGCAGTTCGGCGAGCGCCGTCGCGAGATGGTTCCGCCGCGAGACCCGCGTCGGCCGGTTCAGCGCCGTCACGAGCGGCGACAGGAACAGCGGGATCGCGAGCGCGGCGAGCAGCGACACGACGCCGACCAGCGCCGCGCGCATCGGCAGCCAAGCGCAGACCGCGAACGCCGCCGCCATCGACGGCACGATCAGCGAGCGGCGCAGGTTGTCGAGCATCTTCCAGCGCCCGTTCGCGGGCACCGCGCGCGGGCCGGCGACGTGCCCGAAGATCCACGGCAGCAACTGCCAGTCGCCGCGGGTCCAGCGATGCTGCCGCTTGATGTCGACGTCGTAGCGCGACGGAAATTCGTCGATGACCTCGACGTCGGACGCGAGTCCCGAGCGCGCGAAGATGCCTTCGAAGAGGTCGTGGCTGAGCAGCGCGCCGCTCGGGACGCGGTCCGCGAGCGACGCCTCGAACGCGTCGACGTCGTAGATGCCCTTGCCGGTGAACGAGCCTTCGCCGATCAGGTCCTGGTACACGTTCGACGCGGCCGCGGCGTACGGGTCGATGCCGGACGGGCCGGCGAAGGCGCGCTGGTAGATCGAGCCGTCCTGTCCCATCGGCAGCGACGGCGTGACACGCGGCTGCAGGATCGCGTACCCGTCGACGACGCGCTGGCGCGCCCGATCGAAGCGCGGTGCGTTCAGCGGATGGGCCATCTTGCCGATCAGGCGCAGCGTCGCGTCGCGCGGCAGCCGCGTGTCGGCGTCGAGCGTGACGACGTAGCGCACGTCCGCCGGAACGCGCGGCGGGATCCCGGCGCGCGACACGAAGCTCGTGTCGGTCGCCCCGCGCAGCAGCCGATCGAGCTCGTGCAGCTTCCCGCGTTTCCGCTCCCAGCCCATCCAGCGGTCCTCGCCGCGGTCGTACTGGCGGCGCCGATGCAGCAGCGCGAAGCGCGACCCGGCCGGTCCGGCCTCGTGGCGTTCGTTCAGCCGCTCGATCTCGCCCGTCGCGAGCGCGAGCAGCGCCTCGTCTCCGTCGACGCGCTCGGTGTCGGCATCGGCCCAGTCGGTCAGCAGCGCGAAGTAGATCTCGCCGTTCGCACCGGACAGGTAATGCACCTCGAGCCGTTCGACCTGCTCGTGCAGTTCCGCCGCGCTGGTCAGCAACGTCGGGATCACGACGAGCGTGCGGAGCGTGTCGGGAACGCCGTCGAGGAGGTCCAGGGCCGGCAGCGGCACCGCCTCCACGGTCGACGCGACCGCGCGGTTGATCAGCGCGGTGGCCGCATCGGAAAACGGCAGGAACGCGAGCACCGCGAACGCCGCGATCCACGGCACGCCGAACGCCGTCGCGCCGAGCGCCGAGCCGCCCGCGAGAGACAGCGACGCGGCGAGCAACGCCGCGGTGACCAGCAGGATCGCCGCGACGTAACCGCCGATGCCGGCGCTCGTCGTCGCGCGCTTCAGCCGCAGGCGGAGCGGCGGCACGAAGCCGAGCGACCGTTCGAGCGCGAGGCGGCCGCTGCCGACGAGGTGATGGCCGGGGTCGCCGACGCGGCGCGACTCGACCGGGTCGGCGA
>CAXTDA010000336.1:0-1295 GCA_964242935.1 uncultured Burkholderiaceae bacterium
CGGCTCGAACAGCAGACCGGCGCGCGCAACGCGACGCGCGCGCAATACGAGATCGCCGAGAAGAACCGCACGACGAACCAGTCGCTGCTCGAACGGAAGTTCATCTCACAGAACGCGTTCGACAACGTCGCCAGCCTGTCGGCCGCGAACCGCGCGCAGCTCGACGCCGCCGAGGCGCAGGTTCGCCTCGCGCAGAAGGCGCTGCGCGACGCGACGGTGGTCGCGCCGATCGACGGCATCGTCGCGCGGAAGAACGTGCAGATCGGCGAGAAGACGTCGATCGACGCGCCGCTCTTTTCCATCGTCGACCTCGATTCGATCGAACTGCAGGCGATCGTCCCGGCGGGCGAGGTCGCGACGCTCGAGAAGGGCATGCGGGCCTCGCTCACGGTCGACGGGATGCCCGATCGCCGCTTCGACGCGACCGTCAACCGCATCAACCCGGCGACCGAACCCGGCACGCGATCGATCGTCGTCTTCCTCACCGTGCCGAACGCGGACCATGTGCTGAAGAGCGGCATGTTCGCGAACGGCGTGATCCGCCTCACGGCCGGCGTGCCGAAGCCCACGCTGCCGGTCGGCGCGATCCAGTTCGACGCGGGCGTGCCGATCGTCTGGACCATCGAAGGCGGCAAGCTGACGCGGCGTACCGCGGTGCTCGGCACGCGCGACGACGCGAGCGGATTCGTCGAGATCAGGTCGGGCGTGCCGGCCGACACGCCGGTGCTCGCGAGCAAGTTCGACCACGTGAAGGAAGGCGGTCCCGCGGTCGCGAAGAACGTCGCGTCGACCGCGCAGGCGGCGAGCTGACGGCGCGCCTGCCGCCGGCTCCGGCCGCCGCGGACCGACCGTCGTCGATCGTTTCAACCGGAGACGCCATGCGTCCAGCGAATCGTGTCCCGGCGTGGATCGCCGGTCTGGCGCTCGTGCTCGCCGCGGGCGGCGATGCCGTCGGACAACCGGCACCGCGAGGCGCCGATGCCCCGCCGGCGAAGGCCGCCGAACCGGGGCGGCGCACGCCGCTGCCCGCCGTGATCCCGACGCTCGTGTTCACGGTCGACGTCCGCTGGCTCGGCGCCTCGTCCTATCGCATCGAGCACGAGGTCACTTCGCGGATCGAGCAGGCGGTGCGCACGCTCCCGGGCGTGCGGGAGGTCCGCTCGACGGTGGTCGGCAGCCGCGCGCAGACGCAGGTCGTGTTCGATGCGAAGAGCGATGCGTCGAGCACGGCGTCCGCGGTGCGTTCGCGGATCGACCAGATCAGGACGCGGCTGCCGCGCGACGCGAGCAAGCCG
>CAXTDA010000336.1:1395-4815 GCA_964242935.1 uncultured Burkholderiaceae bacterium
GGAACGCATCATGTGGATGACCAGGGTCTCGATCAACAACCCCGTTTTCGCGACGATGGTGATGGTCGCGCTCGTCGTGCTCGGCATCGTGTCGTACCAGCGGCTCGGGGTCGAGCAGCTGCCCGACATCAGCGCCCCGGTGTTCACGGTGACGGTGGACTATCCGGGCGCATCGCCGGAGGCGATCGAGAACGACATCACGAAGCCGATCGAGAACGCGGTCAACACGATCTCGGGGATCAAGCGGCTGCGTTCGAACTCGTGGGAAGGGCGCTCGCAGTCGTACGTCGAGTTCCAGCTCGACGCGAACGTGCCGAAGGCGACGCAGGATCTCCGCGACCGCATCGCGCAGGTCCGGGCGGTGTTCCCGAAGGACGCGAAGGATCCGCTGATCAACCGTCAGGACCAGGAGAACGAACAGCCGGTCGTGTCGTTGTCGGTGCGGTCGCTGCCCGGCCCGTCGCCGCGCAGCCTGCGCGATCTGACGACGCTGACCGACCAGGTCATCGTCAAGGAGATCCAGAAAGCGCCCGGCGTCGGACGCGTGATCTACGCGGGCGGCACGTCGCGGCAGATCCAGATCCAGATCGACCCCCGGCGAATGGCGTCGTACGGGGTCGGCATCGACCAAGTGATGGACGCGATCCGCCAGGCCAACCAGGACGTGCCGGCCGGCCTGATCAGCAACGAGCGGAACGAGACGCTGGTCCGCGTCGAAGGAAAGATCAAGAACGTCGACGGGTTCGGCCGCATCATCGTCGCGCGCCGCGGCGGCAACGTCGGCATCAGCTCGCTCGGCGCGTCCGGGGTCGGCGACGCGCCGGTGTTTCTCAGCCAGGTGGCGACGGTCACCGACGGCGAGCAGGAAGCCCAGTCGATCGGCCGCAACGACGGCCAACCCGCGCTGTCGCTGCAGGTCTTCAAGATCCAGGACGCCAACATCGTCGAGACCGGCGAGGCGGTGAAGCAGGCGGTCGCGAACCTGGCGAAGCGCCTGCCGCCGGGGGTCGAGATCCGCGAGCTCTATGCGAACTCGGACTGGGTCAAGCGCTCGCTCGACGGCGTCAAGCACACGCTGATCGAAGGCGGCCTCCTGACCGTGCTGATCGTGTTCCTGTTCCTGCGCAGCTGGCGCTCGACGATCATCACCGGCCTCACGCTGCCGATCGCCGTGATGTCGACGTTCATCGTGCTGAACATGTTCCACTTCACGCTGAACTTCATGACGATGATGGCGCTGTCGCTCTGCATCGGCCTGCTGATCGACGACGCCATCGTGGTCCGCGAGAACATCGTGCGTCACCTGCACATGGGGAAGAGCCACCGGCAGGCCGCCGAGGACGGCACCAACGAGATCGGCCTCGCGGTGATGGCGACGACCTTCGCGATCGTCGCGGTGTTCGTGCCGGTCGCGTTCATGAGCGGCATCATCGGCAAGTTCTTCTTCGCGTTCGGCATCACCGTCACGGCGGCCGTGCTGGTGTCGCTGTTCGTATCGTTCACGCTCGACCCGATGCTGTCGTCGCTGTGGCACGATCCTGCGGAGAAGTCGCGCATCCTGCGCTTCTGGCCGCTCCGCATCGTGCTCGATGCATTCGAACGCTTCGTCCAGTGGATGCATCGGGTCTACGGCCGGTTGCTGGCCTGGACGTTCTCCGGACGGGTCTACCGGTTGTGGTTCCCGAGCCTGGTGGCGCTGGTCAGGCCGCTGCTGATGGTTCTCGCCGCCCCGTGGTCGTGGGCGAACGGCAACGGAACGTCGCGGGCGCCGCTCCGCAGCGCGTTCGCGCCGCGATCGATGTTCCGTCGCGCGACGATCACCGGGCGCGGCATCGTGCTGTGGACCGCGGTCGCGTCGTTGGTGGCCGCGTTCGCGCTGCTCGGTTCCGGCAAGATCGGCAGCGAATTCATCCCCGATGTCGACCAGAGCTGGATCAGCCTCCGGCTCACGACACCGCCCGGCGTCAGTCTCGAATACGCCGACCAGAAGTCGCGGCAGGTGGAGTCGTCGATCGCGGACCTGACGGAAGTCGTCGCGACCGATGTCAGCGTCTTCGGCGAGGACCGCACGTCGGTTCGCATCCAGCTGAAGCTGAAGCCCCGGGCGGAGCGCACCCGAAGCCAGAAGGAACTCGAGCAGATCATCCGCGACCGCGTCGCGCGCATTCCGGGGGTCACGCTGTCGATCGGCTTCAATCAGGCGGTGTTCCTCGCGATCCTCGGACCCGACGTCGCGAAGCTCGACGAGATCACGACCGAGACCGCGGCGCGGATCGCGAAGATCCCCGGCATCGTCGACCTCGAGACGAGCCTGAAGCCCGGGACGCCGGCGTTGTCGATCCGCCCGAACGGCGACGTCGCGAGCGACCTCGGCCTGACCGTGCAGCGGATCGGCAACGCGCTGCGTCCGCTGGTCGCCGGCGAGACCGTCGGCTACTGGCTGGCGTCGGATGGACAGAACTACGAGATCAACGTGCAGCTGCCGAAGTCGGGCCGCACGCTCGCGTCCGATGTCGGCGATCTGCTGCTGACGACCGGCAAGACGATGCAGGACTCGAACGGCATGACGATCCCGCAACTCGTCCCGCTCCGGCAGGTCGCGACGATCACGCAGTCGGAGAGTCCGCAGGTCATCAAGCGTCAGGACCTGCAGCGGCGCCAGGCGATCTACGCGAACGTGCAGGGCCGTCCCGCGGGCGACGTCGGCAAGGAGGTCCAGAAGATCGTGCGCGAGCGGACCGAGACGCTGCCGGCCGGCTATCGCTTCGACATCGGCGGCCAGCAACAGAACCAGGACGAGTCGGCGGCCGCCGCCGGTGCCGCGCTGCTGCTCGCGATCGTCTTCATCTACCTGATCCTCGCGTCGCAATTCGCGAGCCTGCTGCAGCCGGTCGCGATCATGGCCGCGTTGCCGTTCTCGCTGATCGGCGTGCTGCTCGCATTGCTCTTCACCGGGACGACGCTGAACCTGTTCTCGATCATCGGCTTCATCATGCTGATGGGTCTCGTCACGAAGAACGCGATCCTGCTCGTCGACTTCGCGAACCAGCGGCAACGCGAAGGACTGTCGCGCATCGACGCGCTGCTCGAAGCCGGACAGGTGCGCCTCCGGCCGATCCTGATGACGACCGCGGCGATGGTCTTCGGCATGCTGCCGCTCGCGATCGGCTTCGGCGAAGGCAGCGAACAGCAGGCCCCGATGGGCCGCGCGATCATCGGCGGCGTCCTGACGTCGACGCTGCTGACGCTGGTCGTGGTGCCGGTGATCTATTCGTACCTGGATCGCTGGGAGCGCGCGGGACGCGCGTGGTTCGCGGGAGGTGCCGGCCGACGTGCGGCACGCGAGGCGCGCGAAGCCGAGGCCGAGGCGCAGCGGCGGCGGCGCGCACTCGGCGGCGTGGGCGCTTCGAGCGATCCTCC
>CAXTDA010000337.1:0-4804 GCA_964242935.1 uncultured Burkholderiaceae bacterium
GTCCTGCTCGCCGCAGGCGCCGACCGGGCCACGCGAAGGGTGGCGACCCGCGCCGACCCATCGTCCTCGTGGGGACCCGGCGAGCGCGGTGCCCGCGCGGCCGCCGCCAACGGCCCGGGCGCGCTTCGTCGCTACATCGACCGGACGCGGATGATCTACGCGCTCCGCTACGAGGACTTCGCCGTCGACCGCTGACTGGATGCAGCGCGCCCGGGCTGCCGGGCCGCACGGTCGAGAAATCGCACGAGGATTCACGCGGTCGGCCGCGTCCGGCGTCAGCACTGGCACTCGAGCAACGTCTTGCGGGCCTCCTGAAGTTCCTCGGACCCGAGTTCGACGAAGAGCTCGACCCCACGGCGTGCATAGGGAATGGCCTCGCTCTTTCGTCCCTGGCGCGCCATCGCTCTGGCCAGGCGATCGCAACCTTGCGCGATGAGCATCTTCCGTCCGATCTTGTCGGCTTCCGCGAGCGCCTTGACGGCGAGGCTCTCCGCGTATTCCCACTGCTGCCGGTCCAGCGCCAGCTCGATGAGGCCGCCGTTGTAGTCTGCAATGCAGCATTCGGGGTTACCGATCGCGTTCGCGATCCGGAGAGCCTCGCGGTAATCGCGCTCCGAAGCGTCGAGGTCGCCCGCGAGCCGCTCGGCCTCGGCCAGCGCGTTCAGCCCAATGGCCATGTCTTCGCTTTCGGCAGACAGCGAGCGGTCCAGTTCGATCGCCTGGCGAAAGGCCGCGGCCGCGGCGGCATAGTCCTTGGCGACCTGATGGCCGAGCCCTTGCAGGCGCAACGCGACCGCCTGTTCACGCGCACCGGCATTCGCCCTGGCCCAGTAGCCCGTCGCGCGTTCTGCACAGGCGCGGACCTCGGCCGCCTGGCATTGCAGATAACGGATCCAGCCCGCGTCGTACGCGCGCCAGCCAGCGTCGAGAAAATCATTCTCCGCGGCGGCCTTCTCCTCCACACGGAGACTCAGCGACAACCGTTCATCGAGACGGCCCGTGAATTCGTAGAACGACTCCAGCGCCGTATAGACCGTCTGCAGCCGCTCGCGCGGGCCGGCAAGAAAGACGAGGATTGCCGGCGAGATCGTGGCCCAGGCGGCATCCAGGATCGGGAAGCGATCGTGCTTTCGATATCCGTTCTCGACGATCAGCGCATAGGCGCGGTCGGCCAGGCGGTCGCCCGTCTGTTGCACGACGGCGGGGCGCTTGTTTCGAAGGAAGTCGGCGACCATCGGGACGAGGACGAAATTGGTCTCGGTCTCGTCGGGGACGACCAGCGCCCGGCTCGCGAGATCGCCGAGCGCCGTCTGTGCCGCCGACACGGTGAGCGTCGCCAGCTCCGCGATGAACTTCACTTCCATCGGCCGGCTGAAATGGCTGAGCGCGGCGAGCGCACGGGTCTCGCTCTCGCTGAAGTCCTCGACGAGGTCGCCGAACACGAACTCGAGCGGGTCGTTGCCCGGTGGGGCGTTGCGCATGAAGGCGAGCGCCGCCGGTACGGAGCGACACTGGCCGCGCCCCAACTGGCCGGCGATCCATCGCATCATCAGCGGATTGCCGCCCGTCTCCTCGTAGAGATGGATGCGTTCCTCGTTGCTGGCCTTGCCGAGCAACGGACGATCGATGGCGAGTTCGGAAAGGAACGCGAGCGCCGCGTCGCGATCGAGCCGTTCCAGCCTGATGATGCGCGCGTCGATGTCGGTCCGTAGCCGGCTGGTGACGATCGCCTTGCATCCCTGCGGCAGGCGACCGAGGAAGCTGAAGAGCTGATCGCGGTGCTCCGGCGCGAGCGACTCCAGGTTGTCGAGGATCAGCAGCGCGCGTTCGGGAACGAGCGCCTCGCTGACGAGCCGCGGGCGTTCGGCTTCGGGCTTCGCGGTGAAGCCCGTGAGACCCAGCAGGCGGGCGATCTCGTTCAGCATCTCGAGGTAGCCGGGCAGGACGAATCCGATCAACTTCCGCTCGCCGTCCGCGGACATCTCACGATCCTTGGCCGAAAGGAAAAGGATTCGCTTGAACTGCCCTGCAGGGACCTCTTCGGCGGCCTTGATCGCGAGGGACGTCTTGCCCATGCCGCCCGGACCATCGATCAACACGCCCCACGTGCGCCGGTCCGGCAGCAATGCATCGGCGATCTTCTTCAATTCGTTCGCGACCATAAAACGATGCGAGTCGGGGGAGATTGTTCCGCGTCGTCGCGGACACGTCGGACACGTCTTCGCCTCCGCCCGATCCGGCTCGATCCACGTTGCCGTCTTCGTTGACCGCGAGACGCTCGAGGATGATCGCGGCCGCCTCGGCCGGCGTCTTGTCGTCGAGGTCCACGTAGCCCGCCGTCCCGTACAGACCGCGGACCGTCGCCTTCTCGAAACGGCAGAGCATCACGAGGTCGGTTTCCTTTCGGGCGAGCAGCGCGTGGATGGCCGTCCATTCGAGACCGCACCATTCCTTCGTCTCGTAGCCGCCGCCCAGGACCACGACGATCAGATCGACCTGATGGAAATAGAGATCCGGAAGGTAGATGCCAAGGTCGTGCCGACCGAACTCGGCTTCGTGGAACCGATCGTAGAGCACCGCCTTGCGGGTGAACTCCGTGGCCAGGATGGTCGCGACTTCCGACACGTAATCGCGCTTCGCACCCGAGTACGAGAAGGCCACGCGGAAGCGCCTCTTATCCATGACGACTCGCTGGAAAGGGGTTCGTCAGGTCATGAGCGGAAACTCGACGGCGCCGGCAACGAACCGGCCGGGCCTCCCCGATCGATGCTACTGCCGGACGGACGATGCGGGCAACGGTCGCGCCACGGCGCCTGCGCCCGCATCAGGCCGGATGCGCGCGCCTCGCCTTCACGTGCGTCGCGAGCAGGTCGAGCAGCTCGTCTTCCTGGTACGGCTTGCCGAGGTACGCGTCGACGCCGAGCTCGGCCGCGTGCAGGCGGTGCTTCTCGGCCGTCCGCGACGTGATCATGATGATCGGGATGTGCCGGTAGCGTTCGTCGTTGCGCACGTTGCGCGTCAGGTCGAAGCCGTCCATCCGCGGCATCTCGATGTCGACCAGCATCGCGTCGGGCGGATAGTCCTGCAGCTGCTCGAGGGCGTCGACGCCGTCCTTCGCGAGGACCACCTGATAACCCTCGCGCGACAGCAGCCGCTGCGTGACGCGACGCACGGTGAGCGAGTCGTCGACGACCATCACGGTCGGCAACGTCTTGAGGTCGGTACCGGCGGCCTCGGCCGGCGCGACCTCCGGGCCGGACTGCACGACCGGCAGCGCCGGCCGGCGCGGCGATTCCGTGCGCGTCAGGTGGGCGAGCTGGACCGGGTTCAGGATCAGCACGATCTGCCCCGAGCCCAGCACCGTGGCGCCGGCGATGCCGGTCATCCGCGCGAGCTGCGGCCCGAGGTTCTTCACGACGACTTCCTGGTTGCCCAGGATCTCGTCGACGTGGATCGCGATGCGCTCGCCGGCCGATCGCAGGATCAGCACCGGCGACGACCGCTGGGCGACCGGGACCGCGCCGTCGATGCCGAGCAGCGTGCCCAGGAACGCGACGCGCACCGACGTGCCCGCCCACGCGAGGTGCCCCGCCCGATAGGCCTCGGCGAGGGGTTGCGGGCGCAGTTGCTGGACCTGCTCGACCAGGACCGCCGGCACCGCGTAGGCCCGGCCCGTCACCTGGACCAGGACTACCTGGGTGATCGCGAGCGTCAGCGGCAGGTTGATCGTGAAGCGGGTGCCGCGGCCCGGCTCGCTGTCGACCGCCACGCGGCCGGCGAGCACCAGCGCCTCGGCGCGGACCACGTCCATGCCGACGCCGCGGCCGGCGAGTTCGGTCACCTCGGCGGCCGTCGAGAAGCCCGGATGGAAGATCAGCTCGGCCGCTTCGGCATCGGACAGGTCGCGGTCGACGAGCCCGAGCTCGCGCCCCTTCGCGCGGAGGCGGTCGTGGTCGAGGCCCGCGCCGTCGTCGGAGAACGTCAGCACGATCTCGTTGCCTTCCTGACGCACCTCGACGAGGAGCTCGCCGGTCTCGCTTTTGCCGGCGGCACGCCGCGTCGCACGGCTCTCGATGCCGTGGACGATGTGGTTGCGCAGCAGGTGCTCGAACGGTCCCGCCATGCGCTCGAGGACGCTGCGGTCGATCTCGACGGAGCCGCCACGGATGTCGAGGTTGACGCGCTTGTCGACTTCCTTCGCGGTCTGGCGCGCGACGCGATACAGCCGCTCGGCGATGCTGGCGAACGGCACCATCCGCACGCGCATCAGATCCTGCTGCAGGTCGCGCGTCATGCGGCGCTGCGCCGCGAGGTCGGTCTCGGCCGCGTCGAGGCTCTTCTGCAGATGCTGCTGCAGCGTCTTCACGTCGTTGACCGACTCGGCCATCATCCGCGTCAGTTCCTGGAAGCGCGTGAAGCGGTCGAACTCGAGCGGGTCGAACTTCTCGCGCTCGTGGCCCGCCGCCTGCTGTGACTGCATCTGCGACTGCATCTGGAACTCGGCCTGCAACTCGATCTCGCGAAGCTGCGAACGCAACCGTTCGACGTTGTCGCCGAGATCCCCCATCGCGCCCTTGATCTGCAGGACCTCGTTCTCGATCCGCGCGCGCGAGATGCTGACCTCGCCGGCCAGGTTGACGAGGCGATCGAGCGTCTCGGAGTTGACGCGGACCGCCGCCTGCGAGACCGGCCTCTGTTCGCGGGCCCGCGGCGTCGCGTCCGCGGCGACCTCGGGCATCGCCGCCGCCCCCCGCCCCCCCCCCGACAGCGCCCCCCCCGCCCCCGCGCCCCCCCCCCCCCCCGG
>CAXTDA010000338.1:0-4763 GCA_964242935.1 uncultured Burkholderiaceae bacterium
ACGGCCGCGGTCGGCAACACGTTGGTGAGCTCGGTCAGGTGCGTGCAGCCGGCGGTGCCGCCGAGCCGCTCGCGCACGTCGCGACGGAAGTTCTTCAACAGGTTGAGGCCGATCAGCTGCCGGTACGCGGGCGCGATCGTCTCGCACGATCCGGGATACGGAACGCGCACCGACTCGGCCAGCGTATCGACGATCCGCATCGACGTGTCGATCGTGATCCGCAACCGCATGTGATGGATCGGCTCGCCGGCCACCCGGATGCCGGTCGCGAGCCGGAAGTCCTTACCCTTCGTGTCGATCAGCTCGGCCTCGACGTCCCACAACCCGTCGTCGCGGGCATAGACGTCGGCGCTGATGGTTCGCTTGTGGACGTGGCGGCGGGCGGGCATAGGGGGTGGTCCGGACGCTCCGACGCGTTCGGCCGGAGCGGCGCTGGTGCGAGCGGCAGTGCTTCGAACCAGCGGTCGAATCTATCACAGGCAGACCGCGTCGACGGCACGCCGAATCGCGACCTTGCGGTGCGGCGGGCACCGGCGTCGGGGGCTCATCGCGACGCGAGCAGCGTCGCCAGCGCCCGCGCGACGACCCGCGTCGCGATCCGCAGATCGTCGAGCAGCAGATTCTCGTCGGCGCGCTTCGCGTTGGCCTCGAGGATCGACCGCGGGCCGGCGCCGTACAGCACGATCGGGATGCCGGCCTCGCCGTACAGCCGCGCATCGGTGTAGAGCGGCGTCGCGGTCGCCGGCACCGCCGTACCGAGCACGTCGGCCGACGCGGATTGCACGGCATCGACGAGCCGTTCGTGGCCCGGCAACGGTTCGAGCGCGCGCGCCAGCAGCAGGCGACGGATCTCCACCGTCAGGCCCGGCTGCCGCGGCAGCGCCTCGACGATCGTTCGCCGCAACGACGACTCGACCGCGTCCGGATCCTCTTCGGGAATCATCCGGCGATCGAGCTTGAAGGTCGCGCGATCGGGGACGACGTTGGTGTTGATGCCGCCTTCGATCAGGCCGACGTTGAGCGTCGGCGAGCCGATGCCGGCGACTGCCGATCGTTGCATCTGCAACCGTTCGGCGTCCGCGTAGAGCGCGGTCAGCACGACGTTCGCCGCGCGGATCGCATCGACCCCGGTCTCGGGCATCGCGGCGTGCGCCGACCGGCCGCTGATCGTGACCGCGAGTTGCAGGCAGCCGTTGTGCGCGGTGACGACGGCGTACGAGAAGCCGGGGCCGAACGCGAGGTCGGGCTTCACGATGCCTTCGGCGAGCAGCCAGCCCGGCCCGAGCAGGCCGCCGAACTCCTCGTCGTACGTCAGGTGCAGCTCGACCGTGCCGTCGAGCGCGAGGCTGCTGTTCATCAACGCGCGAAGCGCGAACGTGTAGGTCGCGAAGTCGGACTTCGACACCGCGACGCCGCGGCCGTACATCCGGCCGTCGACGACGTCGCCGCCGTACGGCGCCTGCGTCCAGCCGGCGCCGGGCGGCACCACGTCGCCGTGCACGTTCAGCGCGATCACCGGTCCGTTGCCGTCGCCGAAGCGATGGCGCACGACGAGGTTGACGACCGACGTCAGCCCGGCGGCCTCGACCGCCGCGCCGGGCGGCGCGTGCCGCTCGACCGCGAAGCCGATCCCTTCGAGGAGGCGCGCGGCGCACTCGGCAGCCGGCACGTTGTCGCCGGGCGGCGTGTCGGACGGCACGCGGACGATATCGCGCAGGAACGCGACCTCCTCGTCGAAGTGCGCGTCGATCCAGCGATCGAGCGCGGCGCCCGAGAGCGTCGGAGATTTCGTGGTCATCGGCGAAGCATGCCCGCGATGGGCCCGGCCGCCAAACTAATGCGCCGACGACCCGACGAAGTTGGCCAGCTCCGGCGTGCCCGGATTCGCCATCAGCGTCGCCGGGTGCCCGACCTCGTGGACGCGGCCGTGATGCATGAAGACGAGCTTGTCGCCGACCTCGCGCGCGAAGCGCATCTCGTGCGTCACCATCACCAGCGTCATCCCCTCCGACGCCAGCTTCTTGACCACGTTCAGCACCTCGTTGACGAGCTCGGGGTCGAGCGCCGACGTGATCTCGTCGCAGAGCAGGACGCGCGGCTTCATCGCCAGCGCCCGCGCGATCGCGACGCGCTGCTGCTGGCCGCCCGACAACTGGTCGGGGAACGCGTCGAACTTCTCGGCGAGGCCCACCTTGTCGAGCATCTCGCGGGCGATGACCTCGCACTCGGCGGTCGACGTCTTCTTGACGATGTTCGGCGCCAGCATCACGTTCCGGCCCGCGCTCAGGTGCGGGAACAGGTTGAACTGCTGGAACACCATGCCGACCTTCTGCCGCAGGTCGCGCAACTGCGCGGCGGTCGTGTGGACATGGTTGCCTTCGATCTGGATCGAACCCTCGTCGAAGGTCTCGAGCCCGTTGATGGTCCGCAGCAGCGTGCTCTTGCCCGAGCCGCTTCGACCGATGATCGCGACGACCTCGCCTTCCTCGATGTCGAGGTCCACGCCCTTCAGCACGTGGTTCGCGCCGAAGTGCTTGTGCAGACCGCTAATGCGTACCAGCGACATCGAACTTCCTTTCGAGCAGGCGCGCGTACGCGGACAGCGGATAGCAGAGCAGGAAGTAGCCGAGCGCGACGAAGCCGTAGACCAGGAACGGCTGGAACGTCGCGTTGGCGAGCATGCCGCCGGTCTTCGTCAGCTCGGTGAAGCCGATGATCGACGTGACCGACGTCGCTTTCACGACCTGCACCATGAAGCCGACGGTCGGCGGGATCGACACGCGGAACGCCTGCGGCAGCACGACGTGGCGCATCTGCTCGAACCAGGTCATCGCGAGCGACGCCGACGCCTCCCACTGGCCCTTCGGGATCGACTCGACGCAGCCGCGCCAGATCTCGGCGAGGAACGCGCTCGTGAAGCAGGTCAGCGCGATCGCGGCGGCAAGCCACGGCGGCACCTCGACGCCGGCCAGGGCGAGGCCGAAGAAGATGATGAAGAGCTGCATCAGCAGCGGCGTGCCCTGGAAGACCGAGATCCAGACCTTCGCGGCCGCCTTGATCCAGGCGACCGACGCGATGCGGGCGAAGAGGACGATCAGGCCGACCGTCCCGCCGAGCACGAACGCGGTGATCGCGAGGATGACGGTCCACTCGGCCGCGAAGACGAGATTGCGCGCGATGTCCCAGACCGAGAACTCATCCATGCGCGCGTCCACCCGCGCATCGATACCCGCATTCATGCGCGGCGATCATCGACACGTCGACGCGGCCATCGGTCACCGCGGCCGTCCGATGATGAAGCGCTGGCCGTATTCGGTCAGGACCCGGCGGAGCACGATCGCCATCAGCAGGTAGACCGCCGCGACGACGAAGTACGTCTCGAACGCGCGGAAATTGCGCGACTGGATGAAGTTGGCCGCGAACGTCAATTCTTCGGCGCCGATCTGCGAACACACCGAAGAGCCGAGCATGACGATCACGACCTGGCTCGCGATCGACGGCCAGACCTTCTGCAGCGCCGGCCGCATCACGACCTTCCGGAAGATCTGCGCCCGCGTCATCGCCAGCGCCTGCGCCGCCTCGATCTGCCCGCGCGGCGTGGCCTGCACGCCCGAGCGGATGATCTCGGTGCAATACGCGCCGAGGTTGATCACCATCGTCAGCGCCGCCGCCTGCCAGTCGTCGAGCTTGACGCCGAGGCCGGGCAGCCCGAAGAAGATGAAGAACAGCTGGACCAGGAACGGGGTGTTGCGGATCGCCTCGACGTAGCCCGCGAAGAAATAGTTGAACGGCCTGATCTTCCACGCGCGGCACACCGACCCGACGATGCCGATCAGGATGCCGAACACCGCGCCGACCGCGGTCAACGCGAGCGTGAACAGGATGCCGCGTCCGATCAGCGGCAGGTAGTCGAGGACCGCGGTGAAGTCGAAGCGGTAGTTCATCGACGTGCGTCGGTCGAACGGGATCGATCACGCGGGAACTCGTCGTCCCGGCGCAGGCCGGGACCCAAGTTGCATTTCGGGCGCAGGTTCACGGACTTGGGCCCCGGCCTTCGCCGGGGCGACGAAGCATGGAGAGCCTTTTGACCGGCGCTACAGATTCGCCGGCAACGGCGCCAGCAGCCACTTCTTCGAAATATCGTTCAGCGCCCCGTCCTTCTTCGACTTGCCGATGATGCGGTTGACTTCGGCCAGCAGCGCCGGCTCGCTCTTGTTGAGGCCGACGAAGCACGGCGAGTCCTTGATCAGGAAGCGCGTGTCGAGGCGCCTGAGGCGGGTCCGCTCGTTGACCGAGGCCGCGACGACGTTGCCGGTCGCGACCAGCGCGACCTGGCCGGTGAGGTAGGCCTGGATCGTCGAGTTGTTGTCCTCGAAACGCTTCAGCGTCGCGGTCGGCGGCGCGACCTTGGTCAGCTCGAGGTCCTCGACCGAACCGCGGGTGACGCCGACGACCTTGCCCGCGAGGTCGGCCGGCTTGTCGACCTTCAGGTCGGCCGGCCCGAACACGCCGTTGAAGAACGGGGCGTAGGCCGTCGAGAAGTCGATCACCTTCTCGCGATCGGGATTCTTCCCGAGGCTCGAGATGACCAGGTCAACCTTGCCGGTGGTCAGGAACGGGATGCGATTCGTGCTCGTGACCGGCACCAGTTCGAGCTTGACGCCCATCTCCTTCGCAAGCAGCGCGGCCGTGTCGATGTCGTAGCCGCGCGGCTTCAGGTCGGGCCCGACCGTCCCGAACGGCGGGAAGTCCTGCGGCACCGC
>CAXTDA010000339.1:0-380 GCA_964242935.1 uncultured Burkholderiaceae bacterium
ATGCTCGGGTCATGAAGGAACGGCCGGGGCCGTCGGGATGGGAGGCGAAGCCGAAGGCGGGCTTTATCATAGCAGTCGAGTCGCTCCGCGCGACCGACACCAACGATCGCGCCATGCCCCGCCATTCCCCGTCCGTCCCGGTCGAGAACCTCGCGCTCCGCAATCCCGACGATCCGGCGATCGACGAGGGCCCGGTCTACACGAAGCCGAGCAAGTCGCAGCAGAAGCGCGACATGACCGCGCTGCAGAAGCTCGGCGAGGAGCTGGTCGGCTATCCGGGCGAGCGCCTCGAGCGGGTCGCGTTGCCGGACGACCTGCGCCAGGCCATCGACGAGGCGCGCACGATCCGCCAGATCGTGTCGTCGCTGCACAGCCGCTAC
>CAXTDA010000339.1:390-4742 GCA_964242935.1 uncultured Burkholderiaceae bacterium
GGTCCGATTCACTAGCCCGCGGGGCGGAGCAGGCATATGCTGTCCCTGGGCCGCCTGAGGCGGCACGTCGACGGCGCGCCGATCCGCGCGGCGATCGATGCGTTCGCCGGCGCGTCGCGCGCGGACGCGGCGGCGTTGCACGCGCTCGAACGCTGGCGCGAACGCCTGATCGACGACGACGCGGCGCTGACCGCGTTCGCCGGCGAACACACCGCGGCGCTCGCCCCCGACACGCTGCAGCGCCTGCGGAACGCGATCCGCATGGCGCGGAAGGAACGCAGCGAGAATCGGCCGCCGAAGCACTTTCGCGAGCTGTTCAAGCTGCTCCGCGCCGCGGTCGACGGGGCCGCCGGCCCGACGGAAGAGGGCGCGCGGTGAGCGCCTCGCCGTTCGACCGGGACGAGGGCCGTCCGCTTCGCATCGGCCTCGTGTCGATCAGCGATCGCGCGTCGACCGGCGTCTACGCGGATCAGGGCATCCCCGCGCTCGCCGAATGGTTCGCCCGCGCGCTGACGACCCCGCATCTCGT
The DNA here is from genome assembly GCA_964242935.1 of uncultured Burkholderiaceae bacterium. Classification (GTDB taxonomy): domain Bacteria; phylum Pseudomonadota; class Gammaproteobacteria; order Burkholderiales; family Burkholderiaceae_D; genus CAHJXF01. The sequence goes on from CAXTDA010000339.1 coordinate 920, forward strand.
CGAGTCGCGCCTCGTCCCCGACGAGGGGCCGATGATCGAGGACGCGCTGATCGAGCTGGTCGACGAACGCCACTGCGACCTCGTCGTCACGACCGGCGGAACCGGCCCGTCGCGCCGCGACGTGACGCCCGAGGCGACGCGCGCGGTCGCCACGCGGGAGATGCCCGGCTTCGGCGAGCAGATGCGGCGCATCGGCCTCGCATTCGTGCCGACCGCGATCCTGTCGCGGCAGGTCGCCGTGATCCGCGAGATCGGCGACATCGAGGGCCGCCATCACGCGGCGCTGATCATCAATCTGCCCGGCCAGCCGAAGTCGATCCGCGAGACGCTCGAAGGGCTGAAGGACGACAGCGGCCAGGCGACCGTGCCCGGCATCTTCGCGGCCGTGCCGTATTGCATCGACCTGATCGGCGGCCCGTATGTCGAGACCGACGCGACCGTCGTGCAGGCCTTCCGACCCAAATCCGCCATCCGCACCCGATGACCGCCCTGCAGACCCTCGAACGAAAGACCGGCCCGGCCGACCGCCCCGCCGATGCCGCGGTCGTCTGGATGCACGGCCTCGGCGCCGACGCCAACGACTTCGTCCCGCTGGTGCCCGAGCTCGACCTGCGCTCGAGAAACGGCCAGCCGATGTCGATCCGCTTCGTGTTCCCGAACGCGCCGGTGATGCCGGTCACGATCAACGGCGGCCTATCGATGCGCGCGTGGTACGACATCCTGCATTTCGATCTCGGCGGCGTGGGCACGGCGGGCCTGCCGCGCGAGGACGAGCCCGGCCTCCGCGCGTCGCAGGCGCTGATCGACGCGCTGATCGACGCCGAGGTCGCGAAGGGCATCCCGCCGTCGCGCATCCTGCTCGCCGGCTTCTCGCAGGGCGCGGCGATGACGCTGATGACGGGTCTGCGGCAGCCGGCGCGGCTCGGCGGGCTGATCGCGCTGTCGGGCTACCTGCCGCTCGCGGCCCGGCTCGCGGCCGAAGCGCACGCGGTCAACCGCGACGTGCCGATCTTCATGGCGCACGGCACCCACGACCCGGTGGTCCGCATCGAGCGTGCGCTGCAGTCGCGCGACGCATTGCTGCATCTCGGCTATCAGGTGGACTGGCACAGCTACCCGATGCAGCATTCGGTGTGCGCCGAAGAGGTCACGGCGATCGGCGCGTTCGTGCGGCGGGTGCTGGGCTGAGGGCCAGGCGTTACCGTTCGCGGGCTTCGAACTCGAACGGGGGAGTTTGCGCGGCGGCGGTCCGGTGTCGGACGTGAAGTTGCCGGGAGATCGATGACGGGGCGGCCGTGAGGGGCGCCCGAGGGAGGCCCGAATGGGAGCGCATCCGCGTTCCGGTCTATCCAACGTTCGCGCCGGCCTCGAGGGGGAAGAGCGCCCTGGCGCCGCAAGCGACATACGACTGCTGACGTCGTGCGGCGATCGTGCCGTACCTCGAGGGAAGCCATGCAACATCTGATCGCCCTCATCACCGAATACGGACTGTGGTTCGTCTTCGTCAACGTCCTCGCCGCGCAGGCCGGCCTGCCGGTGCCCGCGGTGCCGACGCTGGTGCTGACCGGCGCGCTGCTCGGCGTCGGCCGCTACTCGGCCGCTTCCCTGATCGGCGTCGCGATGGCCGCGGCGCTGATCGCGGACACCGCCTGGTATTTCGCCGGCAGGCGCATCGGCCGGCCGGTGCTGCGCATCATGTGCCGCATCTCGCTGTCGCCCGACAACTGCGTGCGGCAGACCGAGTCGATCTACGCGCGCTACGGCGCTCCGTCGTTGATGGTCGCGAAGTTCATCCCCGGCTTCGCCGCGATCGCGACCGCGCTGTCGGGCGCGGTGCAAACGAGGCTCCTCACGTTCCTGGTGTTCGACGCGATCGGCGCCGCGCTGTGGGCGGGCGTCGCGGTCGGCATCGGGTCGCTCTTCAGCAACACGGTGGAGACGCTGCTGAACACGCTCGCGCATCTCGGGGAGATCGGCGTCGCGCTGATCGTGCTCGCGCTCGCGCTGTTCATCGGCTTCAAGTGGTGGGACCGACGGCGCTTGTTCAACGAACTCCGGATGGCGCGCATCACGGTGCCCGAACTCGCCGACCTGCTGAGCGCGGGGACCGCACCGATGATCCTCGACGTGCGGTCGCTCGAGAGCCAGCGCGCCGACGGCCGCATCCCGGGCGCGATCGCGGTCGACGAGAAGACGGTCGAGATCCGCATCCCCGACGCCGAGAGCGACCGCGAGGTCATCCTCTACTGCGCGTGCCCGAACGAGGCGTCCGCGGCCCGCATCGCGAAGATGCTGAAGGCACGCGGCTTCACGCGCGTGCGACCGCTCGCCGGCGGCATCGACGCGTGGATGCAGGCCGGCTACGCGATCGAGCGCGACGCGGCGGGGACGGCGACGCTGGTCGCGGTCGGCCGCTGAACTGCCGCGCTTCGCGGGACCGTCCGACTCCTAGAACTGTTCGGCTTCCAGCGCCATGACCGCTTCGGCACCGTCGACGATCCCGTCGCGAAGACCGGCCGCCTTCGACAGCACGTGGTCCGCGAAGAAGCGCGCCGTCGCGAGCTTGGCGCGGAAGAAGTCGGCGTCGGGGTCATGTGCTTCGATCTTCCGTGCGGCGATCTCGGCCGCGCGCGCCATCTGCCAGCCGCCGAGCACGATGCCGGCCAGCTCGACGTAAGGTACCGACCCGGCGAACACGCCGCGCACGTCGGACTTCGCATTCGCGACGATGTAGCCGACGACGTCGCCGAGCGCCGCGGCGCCGCTCGCGAGCCGGCGGCCGATCGCCTGCAGGTCGGGTGACGCCGACGACGTCAACGCGTCCGCGGTCGCATCGACGCGCGCGACGAGGCTGAGGGCCGTCGCGCCGCCGTCGCGCACCGTCTTCCGTCCGACGAGGTCGTTCGCCTGGATCGCGGTCGTGCCTTCGTAGATCGTGAGGATCCGCGCGTCGCGATAGTGCTGCGCCGCGCCGGTCTCCTCGATGAAGCCCATCCCGCCGTGCACCTGCACGCCGAGCGACGCGACCTCGATCGACAGCGCGGTGCTCCCGCCCTTCACGACCGGCACGAGATATTCGTAGAACGCCTGGTTCTCCTTCCGCGTCGCGGCGTCGGGCGAACGGTGCGCCGCGTCGTAGGCCGCCGCGGTCACGTAGGCGAGCGCCCGCGCGGCCTCGATCTGCGCGCGCATCGTCATCAGCATCCGTCGCACGTCGGGGTGATGGATGATCGTCACCGGCCCGCTCGAGCCCGCGACGTCGCGCGACTGCACGCGGTCCTTCGCGTAAGAGACCGCCTGCTGATAGGCGCGCTCGGCGATCGCGATGCCCTGCAGCCCGACCGCGAAGCGCGCCGCGTTCATCATGATGAACATGTACTCCAGGCCGCGGTTCTCGACGCCGACCAGCTCGCCGATCGCGCCCGGCTGTCCGTTCACGGGAAAGTTGCCGTCGCCGAACAGCAGGACCGCCGTCGGGCTCGCCTTGATGCCGAGCTTGTGCTCGATCGACGCGCAGTACACGTCGTTCCGCGCACCGAGCGAGCCGTCGGCGGCGACCAGCGTCTTCGGCACCGTGAACAGCGAGATGCCCTTCACGCCTTCCGGCGCATCGGGCGTGCGGGCGAGGACGAGGTGGACGATGTTGTCCGCCATGTCGTGCTCGCCGTACGTGATGTAGATCTTCTGGCCGAAGACGCGATAGGTGCCGTCGCCCTGCGGCACGGCGCGCGTACGGACCTGCGCGAGGTCCGAGCCGGCCTGCGGCTCGGTGAGGTTCATCGTGCCGGTCCAGCGGCCCGCGATCAGGTTCGCGAGATAGGTC
>CAXTDA010000340.1:0-4740 GCA_964242935.1 uncultured Burkholderiaceae bacterium
CGGCCATCACGGCGAACGGGACGAAGCCGGCACACGCCACCGCCAGCGGCGTCGCGCCGGTGCTGAACCCGGCGACGTGCAGGCGACCCGCGCGCATCGCCTCGACCTGAGCGGCGTTCGACGGCACCGCGTAGTAGCGGACCTTGCGGCCGGTGACGCTCTCGAGATGCCGGACGAAGCCCGCCCAGGTCTTGGCATACACGGCCGGATCCTCGACGGGCCCGACGGAGAACACGAGCGTTGCGGGATCGACCTGGCGCTTCGGATCGGTCGGCGTGTCGGCGATCCCGTCGCCGTCCCGGTCGACATAGCGCGTCGTGTCGAGCGCCCGTGCTTCCAGCGGGGCGAGCATGGAGACGATGAGGCAGGCGCCGAGGCACCGGCAGGCGCGACGGATATCGACCCGCATCAGCCGTAGCCCTTCATTTCGCCGGCTGGCCGATACCTGCGTTGCCGGAAGCCGAAGCGTCGTCCGCTCCCGCGTCGGGGCACGACGGCACTTTCTTGTCGTCCTTCCGACTCTTGGCGTAGCAGCGCTCCAGGAAATGGATATTCGAGCCGAGGTCGGAAAGGCCGTCGTCGGGACCTTTCCAGTTCTTCGCGATTTCGGCGCGGATGGGTTCGATCGCGTTCATGTACGCATCGGGAAAAGCGATGACCTCGAAGACCAGCGGCATATCGACATATCCCAGCTTGACCAACGCCCCCAACTGTTCGTAGTGATAGTGGACCGCCGCGAAGTCCTCCATGTCTTTCGAAAGGTAGAAGGCTTCGCCGCTCCCGGCGTCGGCCACCCTTTCACGGATGACCGGCAGGATCTTTGGAAGCTGGTCGTGGAGAAAGTGCTGGCCCTTCCTGCGAATGTCTTCGTCCTCGGCAAGGAAGACCCTGACTTCCCTCAGGACCGAAAGCTTTGCCGCCTGCGATGCGCGTTTGGCGTTGTCGACGAACTGGCTCAGCTGCAACAGCGAGAGGACGACGCCGACGATGACGGCGATCCGGGAAGCGAATTCCGCGACCGTCTTCCAGTTGCTCAACTGCTGACTCTCTTCCGGCTTGTCGCTCAAGGATTTCTCTTCCGGCTTGTCGCTCAAGGATTTCTCTTCCGGCGTGTCGCTCACGGGATTCTCTTCCGGCGTGTCGCCCATGGGATTTTCTTCCGGCACATCGCTCATGGAAATCTCTTCCGGCTTGTTGCTCATGGGATTCAGGCTCCTCGGGGATGGAACGATGGAACGGGCGACACGACTGCGATCTCGAAGAGGGCGACCGATGTAATCGCTCGGGATGTGACACGCAGGTCGAGCAGCCGTCGTCCACTCGAAGCACGGGGTCGGGTATCAGCGCAGCGCCTTGCTCATCACGACACTGCGGTACACCTTGCCCGGCCATTGCACGAAACCGACCGGCGCGAAACCCAGCCTTGCGTAGAGACCGACTAGGTGGGTTGCGGGCTCGGCGGTGTCCAGCGCCAGTTCTCCGAAGCCCTGCGCCCGGGCCCACGACTCGCACTGCCGGACCAGAGCCCCGCCGATGCCGCGATGCTGGAGACTCGGCTCCACCCCGAACTGTCTGAGCGTGGCAACGCCGGCCTGGGTGAAATACGTGCACTCGCTCGAAAGTTCGGGAGGCTGCGCCAGTGCCGTGCCAACCAACAGCCCGTTCCATTCCGCCACGAAGCATGCGCCGCCCAGGATTCGACGCGCCGTTGTTTCCGCGGACTGGTCGACCGCCGTGTAGTTCAGACCCAGGGTGGCCAACTGCGCGTACGCCCGATGAAGCAACTCGGTCAGGGCGACTATCGAATCCGTGTCGCTCAACTGCCTGACGTCCAGCGTTCCAGGTAACTTCATGGCGCTTCGATCGGGTATGGAGGCTTCTCCCCTGCTCGCCGGGCCGAGGCGCCACAGCGGATGGTCGCGTGTATTCCGATCCGGCACCACGGGGGCACAGAGCATGAAACGCTCAGGTCACATCAGTCTTGCGTTCGAGGCCTTGTTCTTCTTGAACCGTTCCGCCGGACTTCTCAGGGGTCAGCATCGTCAGAATGTCCTGCACGAACCGTGCTGTGCGATCGAGATTTTGGTCGGCATCGTTGACGACTTCGCATTCCCCGGTATCGATGCCGACCCCTGCCCATTTCGCGGCCTCTTCCGGGGTTGCGCTGACGTACGCCATCCCCCAGCTACTGAATCTGGCGATCGGCGTGTCGCCCTCTCGCAAGATGATCACATTCTCGTGGCGCACGTCCTTCACGATGCGGGCCATGAGGGCCTGCACCTTCTCGCGTTCACCTTCGAGAATCTTCAGAAACATCATGTCGGTGTAAACCAGCGCACCGGAAATACCCTGGGCGCCATTTCTGCTTCTGGCATTCTCGAGAAGCTGCTCCAGGTCGTCCGACTGCATCGGAATCGTGGAGCTTGACGAATAGATCGTTTGATAAGTCACTGATGCATCCTGAAAATTACGTTTGCGGTGACGTGAGAAAACGCGTGTAAGCACGCTTCGCCTCGGCGGCTGTGCTCGAGCGCAGAAGACCCCCTACCGGCACTTGACGACCTGACGAGCATCGGTCGGCAAGCAACCTACAAGGCGGCGCGTGCCAAGTCAACGCGGACACGCCGCACTTGCGTGCTCCATCGCTTTGCGGGTTGCGGCGTCCCGACCAAACCGTCCGAATTGATGAACGAGTCGGTCGACAGCGGCGCCTCCCGATCCGACGTCCGAATCGATGCCGACCGGCGAGGCTAGCCGGCGAAGAAGACCAGCCGCAGCCGGGTGGCAGCGACGCGCATCGGATCGATGCCCTTCAGGCGTCGCCCGGTGCCGTCCGGTCGCCCGTGACGCCGCGCCGGGACTCGCCGGATTCGCGGACGTAATGTCGGAAGACGTAGTCCCAGGGCGTCACCACGAGCACGAGCGCCACGCCCGCCAGGCACTCGTACACGTTCTGGGTCACGTTGGCATCGAGCGACCCCTGGCGCCAGAGCGGCAGCGCGAAAGCCAGCAGCCAGATCGCCTTCCAGACGAGTTCGAAGAGCAGCAGCGGCAGCATCCGGAGCGGGGCGCGAAGGCCGAGCAACGCGAGAAGCCCGATCGCGCCGAGCAATGCCCGAACGACGGTCTTCGAGTCCGCGGTCGCCTCCGGGGGGAAGAGGATCGAGGGCCAGATGCTGAGGCCGAGGCCCGCGGCCAGAAGCAGGTACATCGCTCGGAGGAGGTACAGGCGCGGCGTGCTGATCGAATGCATGTTCGGCTTCTCGCGTAAAGTCGGTGTGGCGCTCCACCGCATTCGACGCGGGACGCCGCAGCGGCCGATGCTACCGGGTGCCGCACCGCTCCGCGAGCCGGGATCGCGCAGCGGCGGTAGCCGTCCTGCCCGGTCGACGAAATCCCCCGATCGGCGAGCGATACGGTCGACACGGTTCAGGCCCCGCCCCGTCGTGGATGCGCGAAGCCCGTCGACCACCGCGTTCGCCTCCGACAGGCCAAGCCCGGTCCGCTCGCGGTAGGCCTTGTGGAGGGGTTAGGTCTCACGACGCAAGGACCCTGGACATGCTGATACCCATGACCGCATAGCCCAGCTTGGCATAAAGAGCTTGAGCCTCAGTATTCTGGCCTGCGACGTGGAGGCTCACTCGAGCCAAGCCGAGCGACCGGGCAATTTCCTGCAACTCGATGAGCGCTCGCGTTGCATGTCCTTGGCGTCGATGCGCCTCAAGAACTTGAATGTCGTAGATGAATGCAACCTGCCGGGCATTGCGCTCCTGCACACCGAACCAAAGGTAACCCACGGTATGGCTTTTATCGAGGCTAACGATCTCGTACAGGTAGTTCTTCGGTGTTGCCAAGCCCTGCGGAAGCAGTTCATCAAACTCCTCTTGGGATCGCTCAAGTGCGCCTTCGCTCAACCAGCGACCGCACGAAACATTTTCTTCTGCGAACGAAGCCACCTCTGCGGCCTTGTAGGTCAGGAAGGCTTGTAGATTCATTGGGCGCAGAGGTGGCATGGGTGTCGCCTTTGGGACCTAACGCTTCAGTTCAGCCGGCATTACGGCATTACTTAGGAGACTCAACAAGCTCTCGTCTGAATCGCATCGGTTAGGAGAGTGAACAGCGTAAGTCCTGTCAACGCTCAGTTCTTTTGCTTTTTCGGCTTGGTGACGTCATAAAGCCATCATTTCGGCATTTACCGCTTTTTTGCCGCAATCTGGCCTTTGGCATTTCGAGATTTCGCCCGGTTAGGGGGTGAAGTGAATCTCGAATTTCGTTCGCGAGGGCCATTGGCTTGGCGCGGTGTCGCTGTGCGGCGGCAGGTGCGCCCGAGCAAGGCCCTCTGCGCGCTTGGCTGGTTGTCGGTCAGGCTGAAGGTTTGACGTCGATGAATGATGCGGGTCGCTACAGCACCTCGAGTACTTCCACGCAGCGCGGGAAGCGTTCAACGGTGACCAGGCAGCGCACGCGCTGCCCCTCCTGCAGCTGGTCCCAAGGGATGCCCGCCGTCTGCCTGACGACCGCGTATTGATGGCCGTCATCCGCTTCCACTCTGGTCTGGTGGAAGTCGGGGATGGATACGGTCACCAGTGCCACGACGGTCTTGGTTTGCTCGGGCACGCTCATTCGCCCGGCAGCGGGGGTAGCGGAGGCCAGGGCAGTCCGCACCGCTCGACGACCTTCTCGAGACTAGTAGTGCAACACGTTAATTATGAAACATAACGATGAGCGAGTTTGCGGTCT
>CAXTDA010000341.1:0-4734 GCA_964242935.1 uncultured Burkholderiaceae bacterium
GGCGGCGGGGCGTCGCCCTTCGGCTCGCTGTAGAGCTCGGGCTTCCGGACCAGCGCCTTCATGACGAGCAGCAGGACGGCGGACGCGCCGAAGCCGATCAGCGGCGACAGCAGCAGCGACCAGCCGATCTTCGTCGCCTGCGTCCAGTCGACGCCGCTCGTTCCGGTCGACGTCGCGAACAGCTGGTTCGCGAGTCCGACGCCGATCACCGAGCCGATCAGCGTGTGCGAGCTCGATGCCGGCAGTCCGAGCGCCCAGGTCCCGAGGTTCCAGAGGATGGCCGCGATCAGCAGCGCGAAGACCATCGCGAACCCGGCGCCCGACCCGACCTGCAGGATCAACTCGACCGGCAGCAGCGTGATGATTCCGTAAGCGACCGCACCGCTCGAGAAGAGGACGCCGAGGAAATTGAAGACACCCGACCAGACCACCGCGAATGTCGGTGCCATCGAGTGCGTGTAGATCACCGTCGCGACCGCGTTCGCGGTGTCGTGGAAGCCGTTGACGAACTCGAACGCGAGCGCGATCACGAGCGCGGTGCCGAGCAGCAGCCACGGCAGCAACGCGTGCGTCGGTTCGCCGCTCTCGGTCACGTCGTGATGCAGGCTGAAGGCCGCGTAGCCGAGGCAGACCACGATCCCGATCGCGACCGTGACGGCGGTGGTCCGGCTGCGGTGGTTGCGGATCAGCCCGCCGGCCGACGAAGCGGGTCGTGCGACGGACGCGTCACTCGACGCGGCCGGCGAATCGGACAGGGTCATTTCATGCATGGTGCCTCCGGAGGTCGACCGGCGAGCGTCGCGCGCGAATGTGACGACGCCGTGACGGTTCACATCGTCCGGCTCACGACGCGGTCTCGCGTTGCGCGAGCGTCTTCAGGCGCGCGACCATGACCTGCGCGTACAGGAACGCCTCCGAACGGGCGACGTCCTCGGTCAGCAGGACGTGGCGACTGCCCGACCTGTGCCGTCCGTCGATGCACCACGTCCAGCGGAAGCGGCGCGGCGTGACTTCGAACAGTTCGATGCGGATGTCGTGACCGCGATACCGGTGATGTTGAACCATGGGGGCTCCGCGAGAGGAGATGCGGGACGGGCCTGCATCGACCGACGCGAGGGTGACGCGGGCGGTTGACAGCTTGAAGTCATCGCAGGCCTTCGGTGACAGCCCCCGAAGCGCTCGACGCCTGCGTGGCAGAATCGACGCCCCGCCCGATCCACGCCCGCTCCATCGGTCCCGCCGACTTCAAGTCACGGCGCCGTCCGCACCCGGTCTCGAGCGTCTTCCGCAACGAGCCCCATGCCCGCACCCGCCGAACGATCGTCCCTCGCCGTCCTGAGGCGCCTGCTGCCGTTCCTCGCGCCGTACCGCGCGCGGCTCGCGCTCGCGTTCGTGTTCCTGGTGATCGCGGCGGCATCGACGCTGGTGGTGCCGCTCGCGTTTCGCCAGCTGATCGATCACGGGTTCTCGGCGACCGTCGCGGCGCCGGCCACCGGATCGTCGATCGTTGGGCTCGCGCCGTCCGCAATCGGCTCGATCGGCTCGCAGGCCACCGATGCGTTGAACCGCGCCGCGACGTCGCACGTCGACCTCTACTTCCTCGGCCTGTTCGCGGTGGCGGTCGTCCTCGCGATGTCGACGGCCGCGCGCTTCTACATGGTGAGCTGGCTCGGCGAGCGCGTCGTCGCCGACATCCGGACCGCGGTCTACACGCGGATGCTCGACCAGTCGCCCGAGTTCTTCGAGACGACGCGGAGCGGCGAGGTGCTGTCGCGCCTGACCACGGACACGACGCTGATCCAGACCGTCGTCGGCTCGAGCATGTCGATGGGATTGCGGAATGTCTTCCTCTTCGTCGGCGGCATGGCGATGCTCGCGATCACGAGCCTCAAGCTGTTCGCGATCACGATCGGCCTGCTCGCGCTCGTGATCGTGCCGATCGTCGTGATGGGCCGGCGCGTGCGGAAGCTGTCGAAGGCGAGCCAGGACCGCATCGCGGATTCGTCGGCGATGGCGGGCGAGATCCTGAACGCGATGCCGACCGTGCAGGCGTTCACGCAGCAACGCGCCGAAGCGACGCGCTTCCATGCGAGCGTCGAGTCGAGCTTCGCGACCGCGATCCGGCGGACGCGCACGCGCGCATGGCTGACGAGCACCGTCATCACGCTCGTCTTCGGGGCGATCGTCTTCGTGCTCTGGCTCGGCGCGAACGCCGTGATGGAAGGGACGATGTCGCCGGGGTTGCTCGCGGCGTTCGTGCTCTATTCGGTGATCACCGCGGGCGCGATCGGCGGCCTCACCGAGACCTGGGGCGACGTGCTCCGCGCGACCGGCGCCACCGACCGGCTGATGGAGCTGCTCGACGCGACCAGCTTCATCGCGTCGCCGGCCGCACCGGTCGCGTTCCGCGGCGAGACGCATGGACCGCACGCCGCGTTGGCGGTCGCGTTCGAGCACGTGCAGTTCCACTATCCGTCGCGACCGGACACCGCGGCGCTCGCCGACTTCTCGCTGTCCATCGCCCCCGGCGAGACGGTCGCGCTGGTCGGGCCGTCGGGCGGCGGCAAGTCCACCGTGTTCCAGCTGCTGATGCGCTTCTACGAACCGCAGTCGGGCGTGGTCCGGCTCGGCGGCCCCGCGATCGACACGCTCGCGCTCGACGACCTGCGGAATGCGGTCGGCATCGTGCCGCAGGACACCGTGATCTTCTCGACCGACGCGCGCGAGAACATCCGCTACGGCCGGCCCGACGCGTCCGACGCCGAGGTCGTGGCCGCCGCGCGGGCCGCCCAGGCCCACGACTTCATCGAGCGCATGCCGGAAGGCTATGCGACCTTTCTCGGGGAGCGCGGCGTCCGCCTGTCCGGCGGCCAGCGCCAGCGCATCGCGATCGCGCGCGCGATCCTGCGCAACCCGCCGGTCCTGCTGCTCGACGAGGCGACCAGCGCGCTCGACGCCGAGAGCGAGGCGGCCGTGCAGCGCGCGCTCGAGGCCGCGATGGTCGGCCGGACCACGATCGTGATCGCGCACCGGCTGTCGACGGTACAGAAGGCGGACCGGATCGTGGTGCTCGATCAGGGCAGGATCATCGAAGTCGGCCGGCACGGCGACCTCGTCGCGCAAAAAGGCCTGTTCGCCCGACTCGCCAGCCTGCAGCTGGTCGCCGTCGAATGATCGTCGACGACGTGCGATCGAGCAGAGGCTCGACCCGTCGGCCGACGCCGGCGGCGGTCGGCGCGATGCGACGGACCGCCGATGTTGATCACCGGACATGCGCTATCATCATGCGCATGCCCGATGCGCACGTGTGGCGCACTACGTCCGGCGCATTTTTGGAGAGCGACCGATGCTCGACTTTGCCGACGCGCCCAAACGCGCGACCAACCTGACCCTCAACGCGAAGATGCTCGATGTGGCGCGCGAGCTCGACATCAACCTCTCGCAGACCGTCGACCGGCTTCTCGCCGAGGAGGTTCGACGACAGTATCGGGAGGCCTGGCTCGCGCGGAACGCGGAGGCCATCGACGAATACAACGCCCGCATCGAACGGGAGGGGTCGTTCGCGACGCGCTATCGCGCGTTCATGCGTCCGGAGAAGGCCCGCTGACGTGGCGCGCTTCGACGTCTATCGCAATCCGGTCCGCGGCGAGACGCGCGACATCCCCTTCCTCCTCGACGTGCAGAGCGACTTCCTCGAGACGCTGGGCACCCGGATGATCGTCCCGCTTCGCCGGGCCGACCGCTTCCAGCGGACCATCGAACACCTGAATCCGTCGATCGTGCACGACGACCTGACGCTCGTTCTCGACACCGCATCGATGGCGTCGGTTCCGCGATCGGAACTGCGGAAGCCGACCGGCAACCTGCGGACGCAGCGACTCGCGATCGACAACGCGCTCGACGTCCTTTTCACCGGCATCTGAGCGGCGGCATGCGCCAGTACCTCGACTTCATGCGACACGTGCAACAGCACGGCGTCGCGAAGACCGACCGCACCGGGACCGGCACGCGGTCGGTCTTCGGCTACCAGATGCGCTTCGACCTCGCCCGCGGCTTCCCGCTCGTGACGACGAAGAAGCTGCACACCAGGTCGATCTTCCACGAGCTGCTGTGGTTCCTCTCGGGCTCGACCAACACGCAGTACCTGAAGGCGAACGGCGTCTCGATCTGGGACGAGTGGGCCGACGCGGATGGCGAGCTCGGCCCGGTCTACGGGTATCAATGGCGCTCGTGGCCGACGCCGCAGGGCGAGCACATCGACCAGATCGCGCACCTGATCCGCGACATCAAGGGCAATCCCGATTCGCGCCGCTTGATCGTCTCCGCGTGGAACGTCGCGGACATCCCGCGGATGGCGCTGCCGCCGTGCCACGCCTTCTTCCAGTTCTACGTCGCGCCCTTGGCAGAAGGCGAAGCGAAGCGCCGCCTGTCGTGCCAGCTGTACCAACGGAGCGCCGACATCTTCCTCGGCGTGCCGTTCAACATCGCGTCGTACGCGCTGCTGACGCATCTCGTCGCAGAACAGACCGACCTCGACATCGGCGACTTCGTCTGGACCGGCGGCGACTGCCACCTGTACGAGAACCATCTCGACCAGGTTGCGACGCAGCTCGCCCGCGAGCCGCATCCGTTGCCGCGGCTCGTCGTCGGGCGTCGGCCCGGTTCGATCTTCGACTACACGTACGACGACTTCGCGATCGTCGGCTACACCGCCGAGCCGCACATCAAGGCGCC
>CAXTDA010000342.1:0-4728 GCA_964242935.1 uncultured Burkholderiaceae bacterium
CATGAACCGCGCCCAGGTGCTTGAGAGCGGCGAGCTCGCCGGGCTCGTCTCCGCCGGCGCCGGCGGCGCGCCGCCCCGACAGGATCTGCAGCGTCGCGCCGTCGCCGCACACCGCGACGCAGGTCGGTCCGGCGACCAGCAGCGAGCCGGACTCGAGGCCCTGGGTCGGCGAAATCGCGTGCGCGTTCCGGCGCGTGCGCTCGATCACGAGGGGCCTGCCGTCGACGACCGTCGTCGCGCCCGGGTACGGCGGCGCGACGGCGCGGACCAGGTCGTGGATCTCCTTCGCGCTGCGGCGCCAGTCGATGCGCCCGTCCTCGGCCTTCCGGCCGCCGAAGTACGAGCCCTGCGCGAGGTCGTTCGGCATCCGCAGCGGCCGGCCGTCGACCAGGTCGGGGATCGCGCGCCACAGCGTCTGCTCGGCGGCGACGGTCACCTTGACGAACACCTCGCGGGCCGTGTCGTCGGGCAGGATCGGCACCATCGTCTGCGCGATGATCGCGCCGGCGTCGGGCTTGACCGTCATCTCGTGCAGCGTCGCGCCGGTCTCGGTCTCGCCGTGGATGATCGCCCAGTTGACCGGGACGCGGCCGCGGTACTTCGGCAGCAGCGAGCCGTGCAGGTTGTAGGCGCCGCGGGTCGCGAGCGCGAGCACCGCCGTCGGCAGCATGTTGCGGAAGTAGAACGAGAACACGAAGTCAGGCGCGACCGCGGCGACCGCGTCGTGCAGCGCGGCGGCGTCGAGGTCTTCCGCGAAGCGCACCGCGATCCCGTGCGCGGCCGCGGTCTCGGCGACGCTGTCGAACCAGATCGTCTCGGCCGGGTTGTCGCGATGCGTGATCACGAGCGCGACGTCGACGCCGCGGGCGAGCAGCGTCAACAGGCAGCGCACGCCGACGTCGTGGTACGCGAAGACGACCGCCCGGCGCCGGGTCCGGCTCATCGGCGATCGCCGGCGTCGTCCACCTCGTTGCCGGCTGCGTCGTGGTCCTTCTCCAGCACGCCCTGCACGATCCACCTCGGCCGCCCGCGCACTTCCTCGTAGATGCGGCCGACGTACTCGCCGAGGAGGCCGATGCCGAGCAGCGTCACGCCGATCAGGAAGAACGCGATGCCGAACAGCGTGAACAGCCCCTCGGCCTCCGGGCCGACGAAGATGCGCCGCAGCGCGAGCCAGATGACGAGGATCGCCGAAGCGACCGACAGCAGCGCGCCGATCAGCGAGAACGCCTGCAGCGGCACGACCGAGAAGCCGGTGACGAGATCGAAGTTGAGGCGGATCAGCGAGTACAGCGAGTACTTCGACTCGCCGGCGGCCCGCTCCGCGTGGCCGACCTCGATCTCGACCGGGTTGTTCGCGAAGGTGTAGGCGAGCGCCGGAATGAACGTGTTGATCTCGCGGCACTGGTTGATCGTCTCGACGATCCGGCGGTCGTAGGCGCGCAGCATGCAGCCCTGGTCCGTCATCGTGATCTTCGTGATGCGTTCGCGAATGCGGTTCATCGCGCGCGACGCGGCCTTCCGCCACGCCGAGTCCTTCCGCGCCGCGCGGATCGTGCCGACGTAGTCGTGACCGGCGTCCATCGCGTCGACCAGCTTGACGATCTCCTCGGGCGGGTTCTGCAGGTCCGCGTCGAGCGTCACGATGCAGCGGCCCCGGACGCGCTCGAAGCCGGCCATGATCGCCGCGTGCTGTCCGTAGTTGGCGTTGAACAGCACGACGCGCGTGACGTCGGGCCGCGCGCGGTACTGGTCCGCGAGGATCGCGGCCGAGCGGTCGCGGCTGCCGTCGTTGACGAACACCACCTCGTAGCGGAGGCCGCGCGCCGCCGCGATCGCGTCGAGCGACGGATAGAGGCGCGCGAACAGCTGCTGCAGGCCGTCCTCCTCGTTGTAGACCGGGATCACGACCGAGACGTCGACCGGCGTCGCGACGGTCGACATTTGCGGTACGCGATCCGCCGCGTCGTCGGAACGCGACGGGAGGGACCATTCGACGGCGGTCATCGGGACCGTCCCCCGTCGGTCCCGCGCAACACGGCCTGCAACCCGTCGACGACGCGCTCGACGTCGCCGTCCGTCATCGTGGGGAAGAGCGGCAGCGTCAGCGTGTTGCGGCCCGCGTATTCGGCGTGCGGGAAGTCGCCGTCCTTCCAGCCGAGGCGTCGGTACAACGCGAACAGGTGGAGTGCCGGGTAGTGCACGCCGGTGCCGATGCCGCGGTCGGCGAGCGCGGCCATCACGTCGGCGCGCCTCATCGCGCGCTTCGCGAGATGCGCCTCGGGCAGGATCACCTGGAACATGTGCCAGTTGCTGCACGTGAAGTCCGCGACCGGCAGGCGGCAGTCGATCGCGGCGAGGAACTCGCGATCGAAGCAGTCGAAGTAGCGGCGCGCGAGAGCCCGCCGCCGCTCGGTGAACGCGGCCAGATGCGGCAGTTGGCCGAGGCCGACGCGCGCCGCGACGTCGGTGAGGTTGTACTTGCCGCCGACCCGCTCGACCTCCATGCCGTCGTGGCCCGACCGCACGACCCCCTGCAGGCGGTACTGCTCGGCGAGCTTCGCCTCGGCGTCGTCGTTCATCACGAGGCAGCCGCCTTCGATCGTCGTGATGTTCTTGTTCGCATGGAAGCTGAACGAGACGAAGTCGCCGCCGGTCCCGATCGGCTTCCCGTCCCACGCGCTGCCGAAGCTCTGCGCGGCGTCCTCGACGACCCGCAGCGAATGACGCTTCGCGATGTCGTGGAGCCGCGTGCGATCGACCGGCAATCCGCTCAGGTCGACCGGGATGATCGCCCGCGTGTTCGCGGTGATCGCCGCCTCGACGCGATCGAGATCGATGTTGCGCGTCACCGGGTCGATGTCGGCGAAGACCGGTCGCGCGCCGACGTCGAGCACGATGTTGGCGGTCGACACCCAGGTGAGCGGCGTCGTGATGACCTCGTCGTCGGCACCGTCGGCTCCGACGCCGGCGATGCGGAGCGCGATCTCCATCGTGCACGTGCCGGAGTTGAACGCGCGCACCGGCCGGCCGCCGCAGTACGCGGAGAGCTCGGCCTCGAACGCCTTGACGTTCGGCCCCGACGTGATCCACCCCGAGCGCAGCACCTCGACGACGCCGGCGATCGTCGCCTCGTCGATGGTCGGCCGCGTGAACGGCAGGAACGGCGGCGCGTCGGCAATGGGCAGGGGATCGGCGCTCATCGAAGACTCGACATGGTCAGGCGCTGCGGGTCAGCACGACGACGCCCACGATGATGATGCCGATCCCGACCAGGCGCATCGGCGTCATCGCCTCGCCGAACAGCCACCACGCGGCCGCGGCGTTGAGCACGTAGCCGAGCGACAGCAGCGGGTACGCGACCGACACGTCGACACGCGACAGGCCGAGGATCCACACCACGACGCTGACCACGTAGCACGCGAGGCCGCCGATGATCGGCCACTGCGTCGCCAGGCGCACGCCGACCGGCCACGCGTTGGCGAGCGAATAGTCGAACGTGCCGATCGCGGCCGTCACGCTGTTGACGCCGGCCTTCAGCAACAGCTGCGCGCACGCGTTCAGAAACACGCCGAACAGGATGAGGGCGAGGCTCGCGGGGTTCACGGGCGCACCGGGGTGGTGGAGGGCATGGGGTCGGAAGCGTCGATCGGCCCGGACCGGACCGGCGGCGCGTCGGTCGGGTCTCCGGAGAGCGGTTTGCCGATGACGATGCGGCGACCGTCGCGGGCGACGATCCGCATCGGCAGGCGGGCCGCGACGAGTGTATCGAAAACGTCGCCGGCCATGACGGCGAGCGGCGCCGCGTCCGCGTTCCAGCGCGCGATGAACTGCTCGGTGGTCGCGAGACCCTTCGCCGGTTCCTGCTTCAGTCCGAAGTCGAGCTCGTCGCGAAACGACACCAGCGTCACCGGCCGCTGCAGGTAGAAGTCGAGCGTGTGCTCGAAGACGCCGATGCTGTAGATCGGCGTGTCGGCGGCGACGTACGGTCGCATGGCGCGCGCGAGGTCGTAGGTCGACATGCCGCGGCCGAGCGCCTCGTGGCCGAGCAGCAGCGACGACCAGCCGATCAGCGCGGCGAGTCCGGTCGCGACGATCGCGCCGGTGATGCGACCGCGCGCCGCGAGCAAGATCGCGACCCCGGTGCCGATCGCCCAGGCCAGCATGCTGCCGACCGCCGCGGTCCGGAACGTCGCGATCGCCGCGGCGTCCTCGTTGCTGTCGAGCGGCACGAACGCGATGACGATCGCCGCCGTCGCCGCGAGCACGACGACGAAGAGGAGGTGGCGCCCGAGCGGCCGCGCGTCGATCGTCGCGAGCCGGCGGCCGACCAACAGCGCGAGCGCCGGGAACACCGGCAGGATGTACGACGGCAGCTTCGACCCCGACAGGCTGAAGAAGACGAAGACGACCGCGACGAACGACAGCACCAGCCGCTCGGGCGAGAACGTGCCGCGCCGCGGCTCGCGGACACTCGCCGCCATCGCGCTGCCGGCGAGCGACAGCCACGGCAGCAGCCCCGCGACGAGCACCGGGACGAAGTACCACGCCGGTCCCTCGCGTCGATGCTCGGTCGTGAGGAAGCGTTCGACGTGTTCGTGGATGAAGAAGAAGTGCGCGAACTCCGGGTTCGCGCGCGCCACCGCGACGCACCAGGGTCCCGCGGCCCGCGCCCAGCCCGCGCCGCCGCCGCGGTGGCCCGCAACGCAGCCGATCGGCTCCTGGTCA
>CAXTDA010000343.1:0-4727 GCA_964242935.1 uncultured Burkholderiaceae bacterium
GGTTCCGTCTGCTTCTACCCCGCGCGGCGTGGCGGGGTCGGCTGCGCGCGCGGCTCGGGCGGAGAGCGCTCCGGCGGTCGCCGCGCCGCAGGCGGCTGCTCCGATCGCTCCACCGGCCGCGCCGCCGATCGCCATGCCGGCCGCCGCGAAGATCATGGCCGAGAACGACGTGTCGGCCGAGCAGGTGAGCGGCACCGGCCGCGACGGCCGCATCACGAAGGGCGACGCGCTCGGCGCCGTCGCGTCGGGCGCGTCGTCGACCGCGGCCCGTCCGGCACCGGGCAACCTCACCTCGACGCGCGCGCCGGCGCCGAAGTCGCCGAGCGTGCAGCCGAAGCCCTTCGGTGATGCGGCGCTCGACGGCCGCACCGAGCAACGCGTGCCGATGTCGAGGCTGCGCCAGCGCGTCGCCGAACGCCTCGTGCAGTCGCAATCGACCGCGGCGATCCTGACGACCTTCAACGAGGTCAACATGGCCCCGGTCATGGAGATGCGCAACCGCTACAAGGACAAGTTCGAGAAGGAGCACGGCGTCAAGCTCGGCTTCATGTCGTTCTTCGTGAAGGCCGCGCTGTACGCGCTGAAGAAGTACCCGATCGTCAATGCATCGGTCGACGGCACCGACATCGTCTATCACGGCTACTTCGACATCGGCATCGCGGTCAGCTCGCCGCGCGGGCTCGTGGTGCCGATCCTCCGGAACGTCGACCAGATGAGCTTCGCGGACATCGAGAAGACGATCGCCGACTACGGCACCAAGGCCAGGGAAGGCAAGCTCGCGATCGAGGAACTGACCGGCGGGACGTTCTCGATCTCGAACGGAGGCACCTTCGGCTCGATGCTGTCGACGCCGATCATCAACCCGCCGCAGTCGGCGATCCTCGGCGTCCACGCGACGAAGGACCGCCCGTGGGTCGAGAACGGCCAGGTCGTGATCCGGCCCGTCAACTACCTCGCGATGTCGTACGACCACCGGATCATCGACGGCCGCGAGGCGGTGCTCGCGCTGGTGGCGATGAAGGAAGCGCTCGAGGATCCGGCGCGCATCCTGCTCGACCTCTGACACCGCCGTCATGTCGATCGCCGACGACATCGAGCGCCTTGCCGCGCAGCGCGACGCCGGCCGCCTCAGCGAAGCCGAGTTCGAGGCCGCGAAGGCGCGGCTCTTCGCGGACCAGACGCCGCGCGCGATCGGCAGCGACGGCACGACGGACTCGTCGTCGCTGAACCGTCTGCGACGCTCGGCCTCGGACCGCTGGATCGGCGGCGTCTGCGGCGGCATCGCGACGCTGACCGGCGTCGAGAGCTGGATCATCCGGCTGCTGGCGGTGATCGCGATCCTGTTCGCGGGCTTCGGGCTGATCCCCTACGTGCTGCTCTGGATCTTCGTGCCGGCCGAACGTTGACCCGGCGCGAGAACGCGCTTGCAACGGCCGTGACCGGTCCTATCTCCCCGTTCGGCGTGCCCTGTCTGCGCGACGACACTTCCAATTCGTGGAACGATTGAATTCATGAGCAACTTCGACGTCGTCGTCATCGGTGGCGGTCCCGGGGGATACATCGCCGCGATCCGCGCGGCGCAACTCGGCCAGTCGGTGGCCTGCATCGACGCGTGGCAGAACGGCAAGGGCGGCGCCGCGCTCGGCGGCACGTGCACGAACGTCGGCTGCATCCCGTCGAAGGCGTTGCTGCAGTCGTCGGAGCACTTCGAGATGGCAGGACACGGCTTCGCCGAGCACGGCATCGGCGTCGAGGGGCTGAAGCTCGACCTCGCGCAGATGCAGAAGCGGAAGGACAAGGTCGTCCAGCAGAACAACGACGGCATCGCCTACCTGTTCAAGAAGAACAAGGTCACGTCGCTGCTCGGCCGCGGGTCGTTCGTCGGCAAGGTCGACGGCGGCTACGAGATCAGGGTCGCGCGCGACGGCGCCGCCGACCAGTCGGTCGTCGGCAAGCACGTGATCGTCGCGACCGGATCGAATCCGCGCGCGTTGCCCGACGCGCCGTTCGACGAGAAGCTGATCCTGTCGAATACCGGCGCCCTCGCGATCGACGGCGTGCCGAAGAAGCTGGCGCTGATCGGTGCCGGCGTGATCGGGCTGGAGATGGGCAGCGTGTGGCGTCGTCTCGGTGCCGAGGTCACGGTGCTCGAAGCGCTGCCGATGTTCCTGGGCGCGGTCGACGAGCAGGTCGCGAAGGAGGCGCGGAAGTCGTTCGACAAGCAGGGCCTGGAGATCACGCTCGGCGTGACGATCACGAAGGTCGAGCGCGGCGCCGACGCGGTGACGGTCGAGTGGACCGACGCGGACGGGAAGCCGCAGAAGGACACGTTCGATCGGCTGATCGTCTCGATCGGGCGCGTCCCGAATACCGACGGTCTGGCCGCGGCTGCGGTCGGACTGCATTGCGACGAGCGCGGCTTCGTCGTCGTCGACGGCGACTGCCGGACCAACCTCGAGAACGTCTGGGGCATCGGCGACGTCGTCCGGGGCCCGATGCTCGCGCACAAGGCCGAGGAAGAGGGCGTGGCCGTGGCCGAACGCATCGTCGGGCAGAAGCCGCACATCGACTTCAACACCGTGCCGTGGGTGATCTACACGCATCCGGAGATCGCGTGGGTCGGACAGACCGAGCAGTCGCTGAAGACCACCGGTCGCGCGTACAAGGCGGGCAGCTTCCCGTTCATGGCGAACGGCCGCGCCCGCGCGCTCGGCGACACGACGGGGCTCGTCAAGGTCATCGCCGACGCGACGACCGACGAGATTCTCGGCGTCCACATGGTCGGGCCGGGCGTCTCGGAGCTGATCGCCGAAGCCGTCGTCGCGATGGAGTTCAAGGCCTCGTCGGAGGACATCGCGCGCATCTGCCACGCCCATCCGTCGCTGTCCGAGGCGACCAAGGAAGCGGCCCTCGCGGTCGACAAGCGCACGCTGAACTTCTGAATCGGACGGCGCGGAACGTGGATGTCCGCGCGTACTACGACGATGCGGTCGCGCGGCGCGGGTTCCATTCCGACGACGCGCAGCGACTGGCGGTCGATCGCCTGCAGCAGCTGTACGACGACTTCGTCGCATTCCGCAGCAAGCGCTCCAACGCGTTCATGAGGGCGCTCGACGTCTCGCTGCTGCACACGCCGCCGCCGCGCGGCGTCTATCTGTGGGGCGGCGTCGGGCGCGGCAAGAGCTTCCTGATGGACAGCTTCTATTCCGTGGTCGACGTGCGCCGGAAGACGCGCATCCATTTCCACGAATTCATGCGCGGCGTGCATCACGAGCTCGACACCCTGAAGGGAATGAGCGACCCGCTCGACGAGGTCGCGCGACGGCTCGCGCACAAGTACCGGCTCGTGTGCTTCGATGAATTCCACGTCAGCGACATCGCCGACGCGATGATCCTGCACCGCCTGCTGCTGCCGCTGTTCGAACTCGGCGTCGTCTTCGTGATGACGTCGAACTACCGGCCCGACACGTTGTATCCCGAAGGTCTGCATCGCGATCGCATCCTGCCCGCGATCGCGTTGCTGGAGGACAAGCTCGACATCCTCAACGTCGACGGCGGCACCGATTACCGGACCCGTACGCTCGAGCGGACCCGGATGTACCTCACGCCGCTCGGCGCCGGGACGGACGCGGCGCTGCGAGCCGCGTTCGACGCGATCGCCGAGGCCGGCGACGAGGATCCGCGACTGACGATCGAGACCCGCGTCGTCCGCGCGTTGCGCCGGGCCGGTGGCGTCGTCTGGTTCGACTTCGCGACGCTCTGCGGCGGCCCGCGGTCGCAGAACGACTATCTCGAACTCGCGAACCGCTTCCACACGGTGATCCTCTCCGAGGTCCCGCAGATGAGCGCCGCGTTGTCGTCGGAAGCCCGGCGTTTCACGTGGCTGGTCGACGTGTGCTACGACCGACGGGTGAAGCTCGTGATCTCCGCGGCCGTGCCCGCCGAGGAGCTCTATACGGCCGGGATGCTCGCGAACGAGTTCCTGCGGACCGTGAGCCGGATCCACGAGATGCAGTCGGTCGACTACCTGCGTTCGGAGCGGCGGGCGGCCCGGGTCGACCTCTGATACCCGATAATCGGGCGATGCCGCCAGTCGCCTGCGGAAGCCCCCGTCTCCTGGTCCTCGCCGTTCGACTCGTGCTGGCCGTGCCGGTCGTCGCGGTCGCGGCGGATCCCGCGACGGGCTCGTTTCGCGAGCAGTACCCGGCCTCGTCGATCGACAGTGCCGCGAAGGCCGATGCGGCGCTGGCTGCGACCAGCGGCGCGCGGGGTCGCGTCGAACGCGAATACAGCGTCGCCTCGCGTGCCTGCGTGGCGGGTGTCCTCGTGAACGCGTGCCTCGATCGCGAGCGCGACCGGCGACGGAAGCGACTGGCCGACATCGAGGCGGTCGAGCTCGAGGCGAACCGGTTCAAGCGTCGCGACCATGCCGACAACCTGGCGGCGGACCGCGCACGACGCGAGGCCGAACGCAGCGCGGGCCAGCCGGCCGATGCCGTGCATCGCGAACGGAGCCGAAAGGAATTCGAGACACGCCAGGCGGACGCCGCACGCACCGCCGCCGAGCGGAGGCAGAAGGACGCGACGAAGGCGGCTTCGCCGCCCAGACCGCGGCCGGTCGTGGTTCCGAACCGACCAGCCGACGATCCGGCGCAGCGCGCGAAGAACGCCGTCGACCATGCGGCGAAGGTCCGCGAGGCCACGGTCCACCAGGCGGAGATCGAACG
>CAXTDA010000344.1:0-4717 GCA_964242935.1 uncultured Burkholderiaceae bacterium
CTACCAGCAGGCGCGCGCGGTCGCCGACCAGAGCCGCGCGGGCCTGCTTCCGACGGTCGCGGCGAGCGGCAACGTGCAGCGCGACCGCCAGTCGGAGCTGCGGCCGCTCCGCGTCCTCGGGCCGTCGTCGCCGGACCAGTACTCGTCGCTGACGCTGTTCGCGCAGCTCGACTACGAGTTCGACCTGTGGGGCCGCATCCGCAACCAGGTGGCGGCGAGCGGGGCCGCCGAGCAGGCGGCCGGCGGCGATCTCGAGTCGGCGCGCCTCAGCCTCCAGGCGCAGCTGGCCGACAGCTACATCGCGCTCCGCGGCTTCGACCGGGAGGTCGCGCTGCTGCGCGACGCGGTCGACAACTACACGAAGGCGCTCGAGCTGACGACCGCCCGTCACGAGGGCGGCGTCGCGTCGGGCCTCGACGTCGCCCGGGCGCAGACGCAGCTCGACAGCACGAAGTCGCAGGTCGAGCAGTCGCAAGCGCAGCGGGCGCTGCTCGAGCACGCGATCGCGGCGCTGGTCGGCGAGTCGGCGTCCACGTTCGTGATCGAGCCGCGCGTCGCCGAGATCGCGTTGCCGGACGTGCCGACCGGCGTGCCGTCGCTGCTGCTGCAGCGCCGGCCCGACATCGCCGCCGCCGAGCGGCGCATCGAGGCGGCCAACTTCAGCATCGGCGTCGCGCGCGCCGCGTTTTATCCGGCCGTGACGCTGACCGGGCTCGGCGGCTTCCAGACCAGCGACATCGGCAACTTCATCGGCGCGCCGACCAGCTACTGGGCGATCGGCCCGTCGCTGTTCCTGACGCTGTTCGACGGCGGCCGGCGCCGCGCCGAGGTCGACCGCACGCGCGCCGTGCTCGACGAGAACAGCGCCCGCTACCGCGGCGTGGTGCTGACCGCGTTCCAGCAGGTCGAGGACAACCTGGCGCTGCTCGGCCGCTACCGCACTGCGGCCGAGTCCGAACGTTCGGCGGTCGCGGCCGCGCAACGCGCGCTCGACTTCGCGTCGCTGCGCTACCGCGAGGGCGCGGTCAACTACCTCGAGGTCGTCGTCGCACAGACCGCGACGCTGCAGTCGCAGCGAAGCGCGCTCAGCCTCGACACCGCGCAGCGACGCGCGAGCGTCCAGCTGATCCGCGCGCTCGGCGGCGGCTGGACCATCGCGGGTTCGCCGGTCGCCGCCAACGTCCGATGAACGACCTCGCGGCGCACATCGCCGCCATCCCCGACTTCCCGAAGCCGGGCATCGTCTTTCGCGATATCGCGCCGCTGCTGCGTCACCGCTTCGGCGCGACGATCGCGGCGCTCGGCGACGCGCTGACCCCGGCCGAGTGGTCCGACGTCGATGTCGTGATCGGCATCGAGTCGCGGGGCTTCATCCTCGGCGCAGCGCTCGCCGAACGTCACGGCAAGGCCTTCGCGCTGGTCCGGAAGCAGGGGAAGCTGCCGCCGCCGGTCGTCGCGCTGGCCTACGCGCTCGAGTACGGCACCGGCGTGCTCGAGATGCAGCGCGGCAGCGGCCGCGCGTTGCTGGTCGACGACGTGCTCGCCACCGGCGGCACGCTGGCGGCGTCGGCGACGCTCTGCGAGGAGGCCGGCTTCGAGGTCCGGCAGCTGCTGGTGTTGATCGATCTCGGGATCGTTCCGGACTTCGGCTGGCGGAACCTTCGAAGCCGCAGCGTCGTGCAGTACTGAACGCCGTCTTGGATCGATCGACCATGCCCCTCCGCCCTGCCCGCTGGTTCGCCATGCTCTGCCTTGCGCTGCTCGTCTCGGCAGCGACCGCCGCCGACGCCGACCCGGCGGTCGCCCGCATCCGCGCCTTTCACGAGGTCCTGCTCGACACGATGAAGCAGGCGCAGCGGACGCCGGTCCGGACGCGTTACGAGAAGCTCGAGCCGGCGATCCGCGCGACCTTCGACCTGGCGGCGATGACGCGGATCGCGGTCGGCCCGAGCTGGAACACGATCGGCGCGGACGACCAGCAGGCGCTGCTGGAGCAGTTCGGCCGCTTCACGATCGCGACCTACGCGAACCGCTTCGACGGCTGGTCCGGCGAAACCTTCGAGATCGATCCGTCGTCCGAGACGCGCGGCGCGAACCGCATCGTGCACAGCACGCTGGTCCGTCCGAAGGGCGACCCGATCGCGCTCAACTACCTGATGCGCCCGGCCGACGACGGCTGGAAGGCGACCGACGTGTACCTGAAGGGCACGATCAGCGAGCTCGCGACGCGGCGCTCGGAATTCGGCGCCGTGCTGAAGAGCGGCGGCCCGGCGGCGCTGATCGACAGCCTCCGCCAGCGCGCGGACAAGCTGCTGCAGCCGGCTTAGCGCGCCGGAACGGCCGGCTTGATCGCGCCCGGGTCCACCAGGTCGTCGTCGGGTCCGGCATCGCGCGCTTCGCGGAGCGTCGACTGCCGGTTCTGCCGCCACACGCTCCGCAGGTTCGCGTAGAAGTCGACCGCGTTGTTCTCGATCGACTCGAGCGACTCGATGTTGCGGGAGCGCTGGTCGATGCCGTCGGTGATGCCGGTCGACGCCGCGACCTTGCGCTGGGTTCCTTCCGAACCGGCCCGGGTGAACGGCGACGCGTACGCATCGGCGCCGAGGCCGATCGCGTCGCGGACGTTCGACGGGCCGAACAGCGGCAGCATCAGGAACGGGCCGTCGCCGACGCCCCAGGCGAACAGCGTCTGTCCGAAGTCGCCCGACTGCTTCGGCATCCCGAGTTCACCGGCACGGTCGAAGAAGCCGGCGAGTCCCCACGTCGAGTTGATGATGAAGCGGCGCCCCGTGATGCCGGCGGCCTCGCCGCGTCCCTGCAGCAGGTCGTTGACGAACGTGATCGGCTCGTGGAGGTTGTCGAAGAAGGCGCGCAATCGGTCGCGCAGCGCCTCGGGCAGTACCGATCGATACGTCTTCGCGACCGGCTTGATGAGCGCGCGGTCGACGGCGAGATTGACCGCGAAGACGTTGCGGTTCAGCGGTTCGAACGGGTCGTTCTCGGTGTCGATGGCGGCGGACCCGGTCGGCACCGTGGCGCAGCCCGCGACGAAGCCGACAAACAGGACGGCGGCCAGGGTGCGCGGGAAGGGCCATCGCAGCGTCATGTCGCAGCCTTCTGGTGGAGGGTCGGGCGGCGGCGAAGCGCGACGCGACGCGGATTATAGAAGGCGGTCGCTGCGCACGACGTCGGCCACCGCGTCGATCAGGCGGTCGATGTCGGCCGCCTGCACGTCACCCATCGTCGAGATGCGGAACAGCTCGGCGACGAGCCCGCCCTGCCCCGCGTAGATGACGAAGCCGCGCGCCTTCAGCGCGTCGTGCAGCCGTCCGTACGACACGCCGCGCGGCAATCGGTAGGCACGCAGGACCACCGATGACTGTCCGGGTGGCAGCACGGCGTCGATGCCGAGGGCCGCGAGTCCGCTTCGGACCCGCTCGGCCAGTGCGGCGTAGCGGGCGTGCCGTGCGACGAGACCGCCTTCGTCGTCGAATTCGCGCAGCGCTTCGACCAGCGCGTAGCAGGCGTGGACGGCCGGCGTGAACGGCGTGTTCCGGACCGCCTGCGACCGGGCGAGACGACCGAGGTCGAGGTAGTAGGTTCGCGACGCGGCGGCTTCGAGCGCGGTCCGCCGGACGATCACGAACGACAGGCCGGGAACGCCGTGCAGACACTTGTTCGCGGCGGCCGCGACGGCGTCGATCGGCAGGTCGTCGAGGGGAACCGCCTCGCCGCCGAAGCTGCTGACGCCGTCGACGAGCAGGCGCACGCCGCGGTCCGCGCAGACCGCACCCAGGGCCGCGAGATCGTTCAGCCGCCCCGTCGTCGTCTCGTGATGGACCACCGCGAGATGCGTGGATGCGGGTCCGGCATCGAGGCAGGCCTCGATGCGGGCGAGATCCGGCGCGTCCAGCCAGTCGTGCTTCACCGTCTCGTGTGCGATACCGTACAGAGCGGCCATCGCGGTGATGCGCTCGCCGTAGACGCCGTTCTCGACGACGAGCAGCCGGCCGTCGGCCGGGACCAGCGATGCGACCATCGCCTCGACCGCGGCGGTGCCCGACGCGGTGACCAGCGCGACGGTCCACACCGCCGGGTCGAGGTCGTAGACCGCGAGCAACTGTTCGCGCGCCTCGTCCTGGAGGTCGAAGAACTCGCTCTCGCGGTGACAGAGGTCGGGTTGCAGCAGGCTCCGCCGCACGCGCGGAGTCAGCGTGACCGGACCGGGATTGAGCAGCAGCACTACGGCACCGACCCGATGTGACGCATCAGGCGTTCCTTCACGTCGACCGGTGTCGCGGTCGGGCGCGGCAGGTCCCCGCTGGCGCCGGGCCGGATGCGGAGCGCCGCAAAGCGCGGCCCCGGCCCTGCCGCCCGGGCGAACAACGCATCGACGACCGCGAGCCCGTCGCCTTCGATCGCGAGGCCGTAGCCGCATGCGGCCGCGACCGCGGCGAACGACACGCCCGACGAGACCGTCGCCTGGCCGCCGGTCGACTCGTGGACGCCGTTGTCGAGCAGCAGGTGATGCAGGTTCGACGCGCCGTACGCGCCGACCGTCGCGAACGCGCCCATCCGCATCAGCGCCGCGCCGTCGCCGTCGACCGCGACCACCGTCAGGTCCGGCCGGGCCGACGCGAGCCCGAGCGCGAACGGCGTCACGCAGCCCATCGAGCCGACCATGTAGAGCTGGTTCGGTCGGTCGTCGAGCGCGTAC
>CAXTDA010000345.1:0-4706 GCA_964242935.1 uncultured Burkholderiaceae bacterium
GTGATCTCGCGCTCGATCGCGGACGAGAGCTCCGGCGCGCGGCCGCCGCCGGCGACCGTGCGGACGCCCTCCCCCGCAGCGATCTGCGCCTCGACCGCGAGCCCGCACACCGCGAGCACCGCGCCGGACGGATCCGGTGCGGCCTTTCGGCTCACAAGCCGAAGCGCTGTCCCTCGCGCGACGGCGACCGTTTCAGCCGTCGATAGCGGGCAAGAGCCCAGAGCGGAAAGAACTTCGGATAGCCGTGGTACCGCAGGTAGAAGACGCGGGGAAAGCCGGTCGCGGTGAACTCCGGCTCCGACCAGAAGCCGCCGGGCTCCTGGGTCTCGAGCAGGTACGCGATGCCGCGGTCGACGGCCGGATGGTCGACGACATCCGCGGCGAGCAGCCCGAGGATCGCCCAGGCCGTCTGCGACGCGGTGCTGGTCGCGTCGCGATGACCGTCGGCCTCGAGGTCGTAGCTGCTGGTCTCCTCGCCCCAGCCGCCGTCGGCGTTCTGGATCCCCAGGAGCCACGCCACGGCGCGACGCGTGCCGTCGGACGCCGCGTCGACGCCTGCCGCCTTGAACGCCGACAGCACCGACCAGGTCCCGTAGATGTAGTTCATCCCCCAGCGGCCGTACCAGCTGCCGTCGGGCCGCTGTTCGCGGCGCAGGAAGCGGAGGCCGCGTTCGAGGGCCGGCCGGTCCTTCTCGCGACCCATCTGCGCGAGCATGCCGACGCAACGCGCGGTCACGTCCGCGGTCGGCGGGTCGAGCAGCGCGCCGTGGTCTGCGAACGGGATGTTGTTCAGATATTCGCCGGTGTTGTCGGCGTCGAACGCGCCCCAGCCGCCGTTCCGGCTCTGCAGCCCGATCACCCATTCGCTGCCGCGCTCGATCGCTTCGTCGAAGGCGTCGGACGACGCGGCGCGCAGGTTGCCGCGTAAATGCGCCGAGCGATGCATCGCGAGGACGACGGCGGCGGTGTCGTCGAGGTCGGGGTAATGCGGGTTGTCGTACTGGAACGCCCAGCCGCCGGGCCGCACGCGCGGCCGCTGGATCGCCCAGTCGCCCTTGACGTCGAGCACCTGGCGCGTCTTCAGCCAGTGCAGGCCGCGATCGGCGCTGTCGTTCGCCTTCGCGTCGCCGACCTCGAGCAGCGCATGCGCCATCAGCGCGGTGTCCCAGACCGGCGACACGCACGGCTGGCAATAGGCCTCGTCGGGCTGCACGATCAGCAGCCGGTCGATGGCCCGTCGCGCCGTGACGTAGTCGGGATCGTCGCGCGCGTAGCCGAGCGCGTCGAACATCATCACGGTGTTCGCCATCGCCGGGAAGATCGCGCCGAGCCCCGAATCGCCGTTCAGGCGCTCGTGGACGAAGGCCACCGCGCGGTCGATCGCGCGGCGGCGGAGCGCGCGCGGGAACGCCGGCTCGGCGATCCGGAGCATCGCGTCGATCGTCGCGAACATGCGATACCAGACCTGCGACTGATGCAGCGCGCGCGCCGGCCGGCCGACCCCCGTCGGGTCGCTGATGAAGAGCTCGTCGACGCGGATCGCGCGCGGGTTGCGCGCGACCGGCTTCAACGCCTGCAGCACGAGCAGCGGCACCAGCACGGTCCGCCCCCAGTACGAGATGCGCGACAGGTGCACCGGGAAGCGGCGCGGCAGGAACATGATCTCGACCGGCGTCACCGGGACCGCGGCCCACGGGACCGCGCCGAACAGCGCGAGCAGGATGCGCGTGAACACGTTGACCGACTCGGCGCCGCCGTTCGCGAGGATCGCCTCGCGCGCCTCGAGCATGTGCGGCGCCGACGGCGCGTCGCCGATCGCCTTCAGCGCGAAGTACGCCTTGACGCTCGCGCTCATGTTGAAGACGCCGCCGTGATGCAGCGGCCAGCCGCTGCCCGGCAGGCGCACGCGCCGGAGGTAGGCCGCGATGCGCGGCTCCATCGCCGGGTCGGGTTCGCCGAGGAAGTGCGTCAGCAGCACGTACTCCGCGGGAATCGTCGCGTCGGCCTCGAGCTCGAAGACCCAGTGGCCGTCGGGTCGCTGCTCGGCGAGCAGCGCCGCGGTCGCGCGATCGACGCTTTCGTCGATGCCCGGGTCGATGCCGGTCCCGATGCCGGTGCGCATGGCGTCGTTGACCGCGACGTCGGCGCCTACCGCGTGGGTTTCGCGGAGCAGATGCGTCTGCAGCGGCCGGCCGGGCGGCTGGATCGCCTCGCTCGTCTCGCGCAGCATCGTCATCGCGAACCCGCCGTGGTTCCGTCGACGCGGCCCTTCCACTGGCCGCCGCGACCGCGGGCGTACAGCACGGCCGATTCGATCGTGAATGCGAGGTAGGTCGCCGCGATCGCCGGCAGCGCGAGCGTCCACGCGAGCGACACGCGGTAGCGCCGCGCCGTCGGCACGAACAGCGCCGCCATCGAGGCCCAGGTCGCGAACGCGATCGCCTGCGTCCATCCGCGGCCGACGACGGCGAGCAGCGGCGGCGCGACGAAGACGAGCGTCATCGCCGCGACGACCGCGGCGAGGCGCCACACCGAGAAGCGCAGCTGCGCGTACGCCGAGCGCACGACCATGCGGCGGATGTCGTCGAACGCGGGATACGGACGAAGGCTCCGGACGCGTTCAGCGAGCGCGAGGCGGATCGGGCCGAGCGGCTTCAGCCGACGCGCGAGCGCGCAGTCGTCGATCAACGCGTCGCGGATCGATGCGATGCCGCCCGCCGCCTGCAGCGTCTCGCGACGGACCAGCATGCAGCCGCCTGCTGCGGCAGCGGTCCGACGATCCGGCTGGTTGACCCAAGCGAAGGGATAGAGCATCTGGAAGAAAAAGACGAAAGCCGGGATGAGCGCGCGTTCCGCAACGCTCTCGCACCGAAGCGTGACCATCAGCGACGAGAGCACCAGCCGGTTCTCGACCGCCGAGGATACCAAAGCAGCCAGGGCATCGGGGTCGTAGCGGATGTCGGCGTCGGTCAGCAGCAGGTATTCGGGCGGGTCGGCGGCGGCATCGACGGCCGCGACGCCCTGCGCGACCGCCCACATCTTGCCTTTCCATCCGGCCGGCAACGGCGGCGCGGACAGCACCGTGAGTCGTTCGGGACCGCCGGCTGCGACGGCCGCGGCGCGGGCGACGGCCGCGGTGCCGTCGTCGCTGTGGTCGTCGACGACGACGATCGACAGCGCACCCGGATAGCGCTGCGCGAGCAGCGACGCGACGGTCACGCCGACCAGGTCGGCCTCGTCGCGTGCGGGAATCACGGCGGTGATTCGCGGCCAGTCGATCGATGCCGCCGAAGCTTCGTGCATCGCCCGGTCGTCCTCGACGCCGCGCCAGAAGCCGCCGCGACCGACCGCGAGGTAGATCCAGATCGCGAGCGACAGGGCGGCAACGACGAGGCCGGTCATTCGATCATTCCCGCGGCCCTGAACCACGCGATCGCGTCGGCGAGGCCCTCCTCGTACGGCCGCGCCGCGTAACCCAGCTCGCGCTCCGCCTTGGCCGACGTGAAGAACATCAGATGGCGCGCCAGGTGCAGCCCGTCGACTGTCAGGAACGGCTCGCGCCCGCTGATCCGCGCCCACGCTTCTGCGATGTGCGCGAGCGGATACAACGCCTTCCTCGGCAGCTTCACGGTCGGCGCCCGCCGGTCCGCGAGCCGGGCGATGGCGGCCAGCATCGTGCCGAGCGCGACGTTCGTGCCGCCGAGGATGTAGCGCTCGCCGATACGCCCGCGTTCCAGTGCCGCGAGATGACCGGCCGCGACGTCGTCGACGTGCACGAGGTTGAGGCCGGTCTCGACGAACGCCGGCATGCGGCCCGATGCCGCCTCGACGATGATCCGGCCGGTCGGCGTCGGTCGTGCGTCGCGCGGGCCGATCGGCGTCGACGGGTTGACGATCACCGCGGGCAGTCCGTCGCGACGGACGAGGTCGAGCACCAGCCGTTCGGCTTCGACCTTGCTTCGCTTGTACGCGCCGATCGCCGCGTCGGGCTCCAGCGCGACCGACTCGTCGGCCGGGTCGCCGCCGGGCTTCAGCGCGAGCGTCGCGACGCTGCTCGTGTAGACGACGCGCTCGACCCCGGCCGCGAGCGCGGACGCCATCACGGCGCGCGTGCCGTCGACGTTGGTGCGGACGATCTCGCCCGGGTCGCGGGCCCAGAGGCGATAGTCGGCGGCGACGTGGAACGCGAAGCGGACGCCGGCCATCGCCGCATCGACCGCGGCGCGATCGCGGATGTCGGCACGCACCGGCTCGACGTCGAGCGACGCGAGGTTCGCGAGGTTCATGGACGACGCGCCGCTGCCGCGGACCATCGCGCGGACGCGGTAGCCGGCAGCCACCGCCTGCCGGGCCACCGCCGAGCCGACGAAGCCGCCGGCGCCGGTGACGAGGACCAGCGATCGGTCGTTCATCGCGGTCGGTCGGATCGGGGGGTTTCGGGTGGCGCGAGCAAGGGGTCCGTCCGGAAACTGCGCGAGGATCGCGAAAGCCGCGCATCTTATCGGCGTTTGCGGGATCGGCACGGCGCGGCGTCGACGCGTCTTGCTTCTGGCGCAAAGCTTGCTCTCCCTTTCGTCCGGTTGACGAAAGGCGAAACGACTTGGCCAAGATCCCCGCAGGCGTCGGTCCCCGCGATCCGCAGGTCGTCACGCTCGTCGGCGCGACCGGCGACCTCGCGAAGCGGAAGTTGCTGCCCGGCCTCTTCC
>CAXTDA010000346.1:0-4678 GCA_964242935.1 uncultured Burkholderiaceae bacterium
CCCGCGCACCCCCCCCCCCCCCCCGCCCGCCCCCCCCCCCCCCGCCCCCCCCCCCCCCCCCCCCCCCGATCCGCGCGATCAGAACGGGATGTCGTCGTCTTCGTTGTCCTGGCTGCCGGCCTGCTGCTGCTGGCGCGATTTGCCGTAGGAGAGGAAGGTCACCTCGTCGGCGATGATCTCGGTGCCGAACCGCTCGATGTCCTGCTGGTCGGTCCAGCGGGTGTAGTGGATGCGGCCGGTGACCATGACCTTCTGGCCCTTCTCGACGTTATCAGCGACCGACTTGCCGACGCCGTTGAAGCAGGTGACCCGGTGCCATTCGGTGTCCTCGATCCGGCGACCCTTGTCGTCCTTCATGATCTTGCCCTCGCTATCGCGCTTCGGGCGCGAGGTCGCGAGCGAGAAGTTGGTGATCTTGGTGCCACCGGTGGTGGTGCGGGTCTCGGGTGCGTTGCCGACGTTGCCGGCGAGGATGACGAGGTTCTTCATTTTGAGGTTCCTTCTGTTCGCCGAGGAGATTGTCCCCTCGACTGAACACCGTCGAAGACGGCCAGGCCGGCGGCTCCACCGGAGCGCGGCACGTGCGGAGGGGAACCCCGATCGGAGGAGTGGTGCGGGCAGCCGCAAAGCGGCAACTCGGTCCGAACGATCGCGGGTTGGAGCCGTTGGACGGCCGGCTTAGGTCGTTCAGGAAAGAGAGGGGATGACCCCACGGCAACCAGAAACTGGGAACCGGATGAAGTGCCTCACCGACCCCGCAATGTTGCCCGCCCCTCCCGCAACGATCGTGGAATCAGGGTCCGTTCTCGCCCAGCCTCCGCGCTGCGGCGCAGCTGCGGACAAGAGATCTGGGACGCAGTCGCTCGGGAAGATAACGAGGCGACGCTCACCAAGCCACCGTCGCGGCAAGGTCGTCGATGATGTCGAAACGGCGGGGGCACGCCAACCCCGCGTCCTGGCGCGAACGACGGAAGGGACCACGCGGTTCGGCGTAGACCTGCCGACGATCGCTTCTCCATAGGAATGCGCCAGGGCAAGCGAACTGCCCGGGACACTAGCGATACCAGTCGACCGATCGGTGCGGTCGGCCGTTAGCCGGCACCGGGCTTCAGCCTGCGCCATCGGCGTCATGCTCTACGAACTAGGTAAGTGCGGGAAGAGCGAACGCGGTGCAGACTTAAGCGGGGAGACGCCCGTCAGGCGTCGACCACCTCGGGACGCCGGGCTTGAACAAGCGCTCGCATGTCGGCGTCGAACCCGAATGCATCGGCATAGATCGCCGAAGGTTGGCGGGCGAGATAGGTGAGAATCAGCAGCATGTCGGACGAGATCGCTTCGTCGACATTCCATAGATCATGGATACGGAAATGGCCCAGATCGTCGCCGTTCCACCACGCCAACAGGAAATTGGCGACTCGCAAGGCTTGCCCCGTATCGGTTTTTGCGATCGCAAGGAGGCGTCTGATTGCCCCATCGACATCATGATCCATTGATGTGTCTCCTTGGCGGTCAAGATAACAGGATTGAACCGGACGCGCGACGTTCGCGTTCGGCTCTCAGCGCCTCAACGGTATCGATGTCGCGGTGCGACTGAATGAGGTGATCGAGCCGATCGTCCGGGAGCCAGCGGGGGTCGAGCGTCGGCCCCTTCTCGCGGGGCCGATCACGCCCCATCGCGAGGAGCGTCCGACGGTTGGTCGCTTCAACGATCAATACGCCGAGCTCTGCCCGCGACCAAACGCGATCCAGGTCGTGCAGGCATCCGCTCGGATACCGAGCCGCCGAAAGGCGGTCGACAAGACGGGCGATCGCCGACACGTCGTGACAGCCACGGATGCGCTCGACGGATACCTGTCGAGCCGTCGCGTCGAACCGGTGGTAGAGGGATCGACGGGCGCGCATCATGGAGCTTTGATGATCCAGCTCGCGGTGCCAGGCCGATAAGCCTCGCCACGGGGGGATTTGCATACCGTCGATAACGGCGGGTTCTGCGGCGATCGCGAACAGCTCGAGCTGCGCCGGATGATGCACGAAGGGGCGCGGCGCCGCGTATCGGCGCCGGATGGCGAAGCGGGACATTGGGGCCTCCGTCAGGAGCTGGCGAGACGGTCCAAGGCATCGGCGCGGGCAGCGCGACAGCGGGCAGTGGCGGCTTGCCTCGCGAGCCACTCTTTCTGCTCGCCGATGCCCATGCCCGCCATGGGGACGATAGCGCGATCGCCGGCGACGGCGAGCAGGGGCTCACGGTAGAGCCGACCCGCCAGGAAAACGATGGGCGCGGTGTGGCGCGGGCCGATCGCGCGGCGGAGCTGGTGCGCAGTCAGTTCGCCCCACAGCCGCCGCTCGGCGGCGGAAAGGTCGCGGAGCGTGAGGTCATAGGGGTCGAGCGGTTGGCTGGGTCGAACGAGGCCGTGCGCGGCCGACAGAATGAACCAACGCGAGCCGGTCCCCTCGACATAGGTTCGCGCTTTGCGGAACCAGTCGGAGCGGTAGAGCTCGGCGGCGGATGCCCGGCGGTCTATCTTCTGCGCTACGCAGGCGACGAGATAGATGGCATCGGCCATCGTGAGATCGTCGATCAGCCGAACGCTCATCGGGCCAGCTCCTCGAACCGGACGGCAACCGCGCCGGCCACCCGTTTGAGCGCGTATCCGCCCTTCATGGCGGCGATAGCCTCGACGACGGCGTCGATGCTCAGACCGGGGTTGTCCATGCGCGCCAGCACGCTGGCGGCATCAAGCGCGAGCGAGGCAGGGCTTCCCGACGGCCGCGCGAAGGCGATCGGCGTTGGCGAGGACGAGCTCGCGGGCGGGGCAATATCCTTGGCGATCCCATTCAAGAACGCGAGCAGGCCGGCCTTGTCGGTCGGCACCTCGACCTCGGTCCACGAAGCACTGCTCTCGCGCTTCATGGCACGCGCATCGGCTTGAGTGCCGACATAGTGCGCGCGACCTTGCACGGTCAGGCGATAGAGCCTCATGACGATCGCTCGGGCGTGGTCGCTAACCGGGCTTCAGCGGCGTCGAGGACCGACGTCTTGAGCGCGTGAACCCGGCTGGGACCTTGGCGATTGCGGATGTGGCGCAGACCGGCGCCGTCGGGCTCGCTGTCGTCCTTGCCGAACAGGTAGAGATCGAGCAGCTTGCTCTTCCAACGGCGTCCGTATCGTTTCCGGAAGTTGATCAGCGAGCGGAGCTCGTCGTCGGTCCAGGCGGGCTCGCTCGCGACATAGGTGCTCGTTTGATCGCGGTGTGAATCAGTCATTTCGGTCGCTCCGTAAGAGGTCCGCTGTCGCGCCCGTTGCCCGGAGATAGCGGAGGAAGTCGCGTCCCCAGGTCTGGGGGATCGGCTTGACGGGTCGCTCGTGCGTCACCGTCGGGCCGTCGAAGAGATCGGGCTGACGTCCGATCACGAGGGGCTGGATGACGTGACGCGGGTGGCGGATGCAATCGCGGGCCATTATGCGGCGGTGACCGTCGGGTAGTGCGCGCGCAGGTTCGCGATCATGCGTTCGCCGTCCGGATAGGGTGGCCGCATGATGCTGATGGCCGAGCGGATGGCGGCGGCGAGATCCGCATGGTGGATCTTCGGCTTCGTGCTCTCCGGGTACTCGACCGGCGCGGTGAAGCCGGCGTGGAACCAGCGGCCGATGCCCTCGTCGACGAGCATCGCATAGGCGACCGCGGCCCCGCTGTCGGGCTCGAAGCGCAGCGCGAGCTCGTGGTGACGCCCGAAATCGTGGTTCGAACCCTGACGCTCGAAACGGGCCTCGGCGGGAGGGGGGCCGAAGCGCGCGATCAGCGCGGCCTGGTAGCAGTCGACCTCGAGAAGGTTGAGCCTCTCAAAGTTTGGCGTCCGACCAAGCTGTGCGGTGTCTTCCTCGGCGGGACACGAGCCGAGGATGAATGTTTCTGCCATGACGGGCTCCCGGTGATCGCGGGCGGAAATCGGCCGCTCACCAGCGCCAGAGCATTCCTCTCCTCTCCGTCCTCAGCGCAGCGTCATGGAATCGGCTGCAGATCGCGCAGCTCGGCCAGTTCGATCTTGGCGGTGCGCTCGCCCCCGACCGGATCGAAGAAGACGTAACAATGGTCCCGGAACGTACGGCAACAGCGCCAGACCACGCCAGAGCGGCCAAGGTAGCGCTGGATGCCGAAGGCGGGGTCGACGGAGCCGGGCGCGTCGACGAGGCGAACGCGCTGGCCGACGTGAAGCCAGTTCGCGGCCTTGGCGACGATCGCCGCTTTCTCGCTCGCGGTCAGGTGCGCGGGACGATCGCTGCGTTTCGGGCCGAAGGTGGCGAGTGGGTCGCCGGCGATGCGGTCGAGCTTGGCCTCGATCGTCTCGTCGGGCGGGCGATCCCACGAGGGCGCTGGCAGGTGGCGGTGATAGTGCGTGGTCACTTTGTCGGCGAACAGGTCCTGCTGATAGCCGACCACGCGTCCGCGCTCCTGCTCGGCCTGATAGTCGCGGCGCCAGCGGTCTTCGTCGGTGAGCGCTTTCGCGGTCTCGGGCGGTGTCCGCAGGATCGCCATCATCTCGTCGAACTCGGCGCGGGGGACGCTCGCGATGCGCGTATCGTAGATCATGGCGCGCTACCCTCGTGCCCCCCCGCCCGCCGCCGGCCGCAACCGGGGGGGGGGCGCCGCGCGGTTCGCCGGCGCGCAGGTCGTCCACC
>CAXTDA010000347.1:0-4675 GCA_964242935.1 uncultured Burkholderiaceae bacterium
CGTCCCCGCGCAGGCGGGGACCCAGCGGCGTCGGGTGCCGATGCTTGCACCGAGCAACGCCACTGGGTTCCTGCCTGCGCGGGAACGACGAGATCGGGCGTGTACCGCGTCCACCACCCCTTCGAGCGGCGTCTGCCCGGTCTGCTAGTGTCGGCTCGTCAGGAGAGCCGCATGTCCATTCCGAACGAGCCGACCCCGTCGCACGACGAACGAAAGACCTTCTTCCTGACGCTGACCTGCAGGAACCGGCCCGGCATCGTCGCGGCGGTCTCGACCTACATCTTCGAGGCGGGCGGCGACATCGAGGAGGCGCAGCAGTTCGACGATCGCGCGTCCGGCCGCTTCTTCATGCGCGTCAACTTCAGCTGCGACGCCGGCGGCATCGACGCGGCCGCGCTGCGTGCCGGGTTCGCACCGATCGTCGAGCGCTTCGGGCTGACGTGGGACCTGCGCTCGCCGCTGACGCTGCGGCGCATCCTGATCATGGCATCGAAGCTCGACCACTGCCTCGCCGATCTGCTGTATCGCTGGCGGATCGGCGAGCTGCCGATGATCATCAGCGGCATCGTGTCGAACCATCCGCGCGAGACGTTCGCGAACGTCGACTTCGGCACGCTGCCGTTCCACTGGTTGCCGGTCGATGCCGACGGCAAGGCCGCGCAGGAGGCCCGGCTGTGGGACCTGATCCGCGAGACCGGCACCGACCTGGTCGTGCTCGCGCGCTACATGCAGATCCTGTCGAACGACCTGTCGGCGAAGCTCGCGGGGCGCTGCATCAACGTCCACCATTCGTTCCTGCCGGGCTTTAAGGGGGCGAAGCCCTATCACCAGGCGCATGCGCGCGGCATCAAGCTGATCGGGGCCACCGCGCATTTCGTGACCAGCGACCTCGACGAGGGGCCGATCATCGAACAGGACGTCACGCGGGTCACGCACGGCGACGCGCCGGACGACCTCGTGCGTAAGGGCCGCGACCTCGAGCGGCTGGTGCTGGCGCGGGCGCTTCGCTACTACCTGAACGACCGCATCCTCGTCAACGGCGGCACGACGGTGGTCTTCGCGGATTGATCACGGCGCGAGCCGGACGCGCCGCCACTGCCCGTCGCCGCCTTCGTACGCGATGCGGTCGTGGAGCCGCGATGGACGGCCCTGCCAGAACTCGATCCGTCGCGGCACGAGGCGATAGCCGCCCCAGTGCGGCGGGCGCGGCAGGTCGGCTTCGCGGCCGACGGTCTCATGACC
This sequence comes from uncultured Burkholderiaceae bacterium, assembly GCA_964242935.1. Lineage (GTDB taxonomy): Bacteria > Pseudomonadota > Gammaproteobacteria > Burkholderiales > Burkholderiaceae_D > CAHJXF01. The sequence continues at coordinate 1,243 of CAXTDA010000347.1, forward strand.
CTCGGTCGCGATGCCGAAGCGATCGCGGATCTCCCGTTCGAGCGTCTCGAGGATCGCCCGCGATTCGATGACTTCGCTCTGCGGCGAGGCCCACGCGCCGATCCGCGATCCGATCGGGCGCGTGGCGAAGTAGCGATCGGACTCGTCGGCCGACGCCATCTCGACCGACCCCTCGACCCGCACCTGGCGTTCGAGCTCGGGCCAGAAGAAGCACAGCGCGGCGGCGCGACACGCCGCGAGGTCACGTCCTTTCCGGCTGCCGTAGTTCGTGTACCAGACGAAGCCACGGCCCGACGCCGCGCCTGCAACCGGCTCGACATCGAGGCCCTTCAGCAGCACGACGCGGGCCGACGGCCGGCCCTCGGCATCGACGGTCGCGAGCGTCATCGCCGTCGGCTCGAGCGCCTCGGCCGCGATCGCCTGGTCGAGCCAGCCCTCGAACTGCACGAACGGATCGGCGGCGGCGTCGTCCTCGGACAGCGTGGCGCGGCGATAGACGGTACGGAGGTCGGCGATGTTCATCAGGGACGGCTGGCGCGATGTCGGGCCGCCACTGTGCCACGCCGATCCCGCGGCTTCAGCGCTCGAGCTGGCGATGGACGCGGCCCGCGAGCGCGGTCATCTCGCTCCGCGGGAGCCGGCCGGTCAATGCGTACGCGTAGTCGGCGTCGATCCAGTAGAACACCGTGGAGCCGGCTTCGTCGGCGATGCGGAACGACGCGGCGGCGGCCTTCCCGGAATCGGTCGTTCGCCCGGACGCCGGGTCCGCGGCGCCGGACACGCTCCGCGACACGGCCAGCGTCAGTCGACGGTTGCCGGCGTCCTGATACATGAACTGCGCGACCGGGCCCGCTTCGGCCGGCAACAGGCGGCCGCCGAGCAGGTTCCATCCGGCATCGCCCAGATGCGGAATCACGAGCGGCGCGTCGAGCCGCTTCGACAGCCAGGCGACGAGATGCGCCTCGTCCGCCGCGGCGACCTCGACCGGATGCCGCACCTCCGGCACGAAGACCGCGTGCGACAGGCTGGCGAACTGCACGAACGACTGCAGCCGCCGCTCGCGCAGCCCCTCGGCATCGCCGGGCGATCGCGTCACGATCGACTGCGGTCGATCGGCACGGCCGCGCATCGTCCAGCCGGTCCCGACGCCGAGCGCGACGAGGACGGCAGCCGCGAGTGCGGCATTCGCGACGGCGCGCGCGGACACCGGCGCCGGCAGCGACCAGCGGCGCCGCCGCAACGGGCTGGCGACAGGATCGGACGACGTCGCGAGCAGGCCGTCGTAGCGCGCGTGCATCGCGAGGCCCTGCGCCCGCAGCGCGGCCACGTCGGCCATCGCGTCCGGGTCCTCTGCGAGGAAGCGCTCGAAGTCGGCGACTTCGTCGGGCGTCAGCTCGCCGTCGACGTAGGCGTGCAGGCGGAAGCGGTCGTCGGCGAGGTTCATGGCGGTGGTCGGCGGACGACCCGAAGCGGAGCGACGCCTTCGCCGCCCGGGGAAATCGTAGCGCGCTGCGGCGGCGGGGCGCCTTCCATCAGTTCGCGCAATCTCGCCCGGCCGCGTGACAACCGTGACATCACGGTGCCGACCGGGATGGACAACACGTCCGCGGCCTCGCGATACGAGAGGTCCTCCAGGCCGACCAGCAGCACCACGGCACGTTGCTCGACCGGCAGCGCGGTCAACGCGCGTTCGATGTCGAGCATCGCGCCGTCCTGGCTCTTCACGCTTTCGTCGATCGGCGCGTTCGCCGCGCGACCGGTGTCGTCGAGCGGGTCCGTGTCGTATCCGCGCACCCGGAAGCGTCTGAGCTCGCTGACGAACGTGTTGTGCAGGATCGTGAAAAGCCAGGCCCGCAACTCGGTGTTCGGCTGCCATTGCCGGCGGTGCGCCCACGCGCGCTCGAGCGTGTCCTGAACCAGGTCGTCGGGGCGGACCGGATGACGGGCCAGCGCGTGGGCATAACGCCGCAGGCGCGGGATCAGGGCCTCCAGCTCGGCGGCGGTGAAGCTCATCGTGTCGCGGACAGCGAGACCTCAGACGCGGACCAGGGGCGAGAGGGACGTCGGGACGAGTCCCGGCGGGGTCGCGTGTTTGCATGAAGATTCATGGATCGCCTCACGGGCGGCGCAGCCGCCCTGCACGCGAACGCGCGGGACAGCGGCTTCATTCCGCCACACGTCGATTGGAATCGCGATCAGTGCTGCAGCAGCGCGTTGATGCCGGCGAGGTCCGCTTCGACCAGCGTCCCCGCCGCGGACTTCAGTCGCAGCCCGTTCAGCAGCGTGTCGTAGCGCGCGCGGGCGAGGTCGCGCTGCGTCGAATAGAGCTGCTGCTGCGCGTTGAGGACGTCGATGTTGGTCCGCACGCCGACCTGGTAGCCGAGCTTGTTCGAGTCGAGCGCGCTCTGGCTCGAGAACTCGGCCGCGCGCAGCGCGCGCACCTGCGCGAGGCCGCTGGTGACGCCGAAGTACGCCTGCCGCGCGCTCTGCACCGCTGAACGGCGCGCGAAGTCGAGGTCGTTCTCGGCCTTGTCGGCGAGCGCGATGCCTTCGCGGACCTTCGACGACGTGAAGCCGCCGCTGTACAGCGGCACGCTGACCTGCACGCCGATCGAGTTGTTGGTCTGCGCGTTGACCCCGGTCACCGTCGACCCGCCGTTGGCATAGGTCCGCGACGCCACCAGGTCGACCGTCGGGTAGTGGCCGGCCCGATTGACCTCGATCTGGCGCCGGGCGATCTCGAGGTTCGCGACGTTCTGCGCAACCCCGTAGTTCTGCGTCTCGGCCGACGCGACCCACGGTTCGATCTCGCGCGGTTCGGGTTGCGTCAGGTCGACGTCGCGGACCAGCGGCGCGAGGTTGCCGGGGGCCTTGCCGATGATCTGCTGCAACGCCGCCTGCGCGATGTCGAGGTTGCTGCGTGACAGGATCTCTTGCGCGACCGCGAGATCGAACTTGGCCTGCGCCTCGTTGGTGTCGGTGATCGTGGTCGTGCCGACGTCGAAATTGCGCTTCGCCGACGCGAGCTGTTCGGTGACCGCCGCCTTCTGCGCGACGATGTAGTTGATGCTGTCCTCGGCGTACAGCACGTCGAAGTAGGCCTGCACGGTCCGCACGATCAGGTCCTGCTGGGCCTGGGCGAACTGCGCTTCGGACAGCAGCACGCTCGCCTTGCCCTGCTGGTACTGCTGCCAGTTCGCCCAGCGAAACAGCGGCTGCGACAGCGAGATCGTGTACGTGCGCTGGTTGTACGTGGCCGTGAAGCCGCCGAACGGCTGCGGCTGCGTGATCTCGGCGTTGACGCGCGAGCCGCCCAGCGCGCCGTTGGCTTGCGGGAGCAGCAGGGAAAGCCCCTGCGGCAGCCGCTCGCGACCGGCGGTCAGCGTGTTGCGGGCCGACGCGTACTGCGCGTCGTTGGCCGCGGCGTCGCGAT
>CAXTDA010000348.1:0-4603 GCA_964242935.1 uncultured Burkholderiaceae bacterium
CCGTTTTCCGCTCGCCAAACTGTCCGACTTCAACGTCCGCGTCTACGCCCGGCTGCTCGAGACGCTCGACGGACCGGCGCGGCGTCGCGCCGCGGCCGCATTCGTCGTCGACGGCGATCCGGCGAGCGGCCTCCGGCCCGAGGCGGTCGCCTATCACGTCACCCCGAACGGGCTGAGCGGCCGCTCGCGGCACTACGACGTCGTCATCTCGCGGGCGGTGCTCGAGCACGTCAACGACCTCGAGAAGACGATGGCGGACGTCGCCGGCGCGCTGAAGGACGACGGCATCTCGATCCATCAGGTCGACCTGAAGAGCCACGGCCTCGACCGCTACCAGCCGTTCGACTTCCTGACCTGGCCCGATCCGCTGTATCGCTTGATGTTCAGCCACAAGGGCTTCCCGAACCGCTGGCGCGTGGACAAGTACCGCGACGTCGCGCGGCGGGTCGGCCTGTCGTTGCCGCGGCTGGTGCCGACCGGTCGCCTGGGGGCCGAGCAGGTGGCGTTGATCGCGCCGAAGGTCGCGCCGCGTTTCAGGACCGTGCGGGCGGACGAGCTCGGCTGGCTCGGGTTCTGGATGACGCTGCGTCGCGTGCCGGCCGCATGACCGTGCCCGAGTCGGTCGTTGCGAGCCGCTACGACGCCGTGCGGGCGCGACTCGCGGCGGCGCCGCGACGCTGGCTGGTCACCGGCGCGGCCGGCTTCATCGGGTCCAGCCTCGTCGAGTCGCTGCTCGCGCTCGACCAGCACGTGACCGGCCTCGACAACTTCGCGACCGGACACCGCGGCAACGTCGACGAGGTGCTCGCGTCGGTCGGGGCGGCACGCGCGTCGCGCTTCACGATGATCGAAGGCGACATCACGCGCCTCGACGACTGCCGGCAGGCGTGCCGCGTCGAGGACGGGAGCGGCGTCGACTACGTGCTGCACCAGGCGGCGCTCGGTTCGGTGCCGCGGTCGCTCGAGAACCCGATCGCGACCAATGCCGCGAACGTCGACGGCTTCCTCAACATGCTGGTCGCGGCACGCGACGCGCGCGTTGCGCGCTTCGTGTACGCGGCGTCGAGCTCGACCTACGGCGACCATCCCGCGCTGCCGAAGGTCGAGGACCGCATCGGCCGTCCGCTGTCGCCGTACGCGGTGACGAAGTACGTCAACGAGCTGTACGCGGACGTCTTCGCGCGGAGTTACGGCCTCGCGACCGTGGGGCTCCGCTACTTCAACGTGTTCGGCCGGCGCCAGGATCCGGACGGCGCGTACGCCGCGGTGATCCCGCGCTGGATCGCCGCGCTGCTCGCGAACGCGCAGGTCGCGATCAACGGCGACGGCGAGACGACGCGCGACTTCTGCTACGTCGACAACGCGGTCCAGGCCAACCTGCTCGCCGCGACGACGGACGACGCCGCGAGCGTGAACCAGATCTACAACGTCGCGGTCAGCGGACGCACGTCGCTGAACGTGCTGTACGGAAAGCTGAAGGCCGGCCTCGTCGCGCAGGTGCCGGAGGCGGCGTCGCACGCGCCGACCTACGGCGACTTCCGGCCCGGCGACGTGCGCCATTCGCAGGCCGACATCGGCAAGGCGGCGCGCCTGCTCGGCTACGTCCCGACCCACGACCTCGATGCGGGGCTCGCGGCCGCGATGCCGTGGTATGTCGCGCATCTGAAGCGCTGATGTCGAGTCCGGTCGACGATGACCGGATCGAGGCGATGTTGTGGTCGCTGCTCGATCGGCGCGCGGTCACCGCGACGATCTGTCCGTCCGAGGTCGCGCGAGCGCTGCATCGCGACGAGGACGCGTGGCGAGACGCGATGCCCCACGTGCGCCGGGTCGCCGCCCGCCTCGCACGGGCCCGGCTGCTGCGGGTCACGCGCGGCGGCGTCGAGGTCGATGCCGAGAACGCCGGCGGGCCGATCCGCCTCGGACGCCCCTGACGAGGCCCCCACGAACCACGACGTGATGAGGCTTTACCTTTCTTCCTATCGCTTGGGTGACGCTGCCCGTCTGCTGCCGCCCCTGATGCGAGGGACGAGAGCTTGCGTCGTCGCGAACGCATTGGACTTCATCCCTGACGAAGCTCGTGTGCGGCATGCAGAAAGGGTCTACGACCCCATCGAGGAGTTCGGCGGTCAGGGGATTCATGCCGAGTACCTCGACCTGCGTGCGCACTTCGATTCCCGGAAAACCATGCGAAGCGCCTTGGCGCGCTACGACTTGGTCTGGGTGCTCGGAGGAAACGCATTTCTGCTGAGGCGTGCGATGGCCCTGAGTGGATTCGACCGGACAATCCGAACGATGCTTGCCGAAGACGCCATTGCCTATGGCGGATTCAGCGCGGGCGCCGTCGTTGCAGCGCCGACATTGCGCGGCATCCACCTCATGGACAGTCCGACGCAAGTGGCCGAGGGTTACCCGCAGGCGCCGATGTGGCAGGGCCTCGCTCTCATCGACTTTTCCCTCGTGCCGCACTTCCGGTCGAACCACCCTGAAGCGCCCGCGGCCGAAGCGGCTGCGAAGTATTTCGAAGGCATGCAACTGCCGTTCAAGACATTGCGCGACGGTGACGTCTGGATTCGGGACGGGAGCGTCGAAGCTCTCTGGCCGCGGTCCTCGGCGACGCATGCACGAGAGCCCGATGCGTAGCCGGGGACCGTGACATCGCGAGGGGCCCGTATCTGCGGGACGCGGCCCAATTCGAGATTACGAAGCATTGATGCCTCCGAACCCGCGCCAGCAAAGGCTCTCCGCGTCTTCCCGGGCCACCGGCGTAGTCAGACCCAGCAAGCAAAAAAAGAGGCGGCCGAAGCCGCCTTGCCGGACCCGCCGAAGATCAGCGTTGCGACGCGCGACGCCGTCTCGTCAATCCGAAGCCCAGCAGTCCCGCGGCCAGCAACGCGAAGCTCGCCGGTTCCGGGACCGCCGAGATGCGCAGCAGGTCCTGCGCGCTCGGGCTGGCCAGCAAGTCGACGTGGTAGCGGATCGGCGTGGCCGCGATGGCGGCCCAGTCCATCGACGCGACCGCGGTCGACAGGGAGTTCCAGCCGGCGAACGTGAAGCTGCCGGTCGAGAAGCCTGCCGACGGCGCCGTCTCGTACAGGGTTTCCCAGATCGCCGCCTGGGCGATCGCGGAACCGTTCGGATCGTGGGCGACGTTCGCCGCGAACAACGCGGAAATCACCCGATCGAATTGTTCCGACTTCGCGGCGCCCCATGCGCTGACCCCGCTGACGAGGGTGTAGTCGGTGTACAGGCGGTTGAACGAAATCGTCTGGGTCAGTTCGACGCAATAGGTGATGAACGACTGGCCGTCCATCGTTCCGGTGTATTGCCCTGCGTAGACGGCGAACGGCGCGAACAACGTCCCGGGTGCCGAGCTCTGTACGGTGGCGATCGCAGCGGGGCCATAGGTGAACCCGGTCAGGTCGATATTGGCCGCGGCGGCCTGCGAGGAAGCGCCTAGTGCGAGGGTCATTGCGGCGACTAGGGAAACAATGCGACGGTTCATGGCAGTTCCTGGCTGAAGTAGGTAGTTGTTCGGATCGAAGCGTGTCGCTCGATCCACTTCCCTAGTCGTTTGCAGGAACGATGCCTAGTTTCTCGGTAACTCCTTCTAGATGAACTGCGTCGCGTAATTAGGTGAATGGCCTAGCCGGGGCGACGCGATTGGCCCGCGCTGCGCGGCGCGGCGACCGGGCTTCAGTCGACCCTGATCCACTCCGCCCGCACGAGGTTGCTCGGCAGCAGAACCGGCGTGACGTTTTTCTTCACGATCCAGCTCATTTTTTGTCGATGCAGCACGATGTGGCGGTACTCGCGGGTCTGCAGCGCGATCGCGTCGATGATCAGCTGCTTCCGCTTCGCCACATCCATCTCGACCGCGGCCGCGTCGATCAGCTTGTCGAGCGCGGGATCGGAGAAGCGGCCGTAGTTGTAGGCGCCCTTCTGCGACGCGGGGTCGTTGCTGTGCAGGATCGGGTCCATCACGATCTGCGCATCGGTGATGCTGCCGCCCCAGCCGAGCATGTACATGCTCGTCTCGTGCTTCTCGATCTTCGGGAAGTAGATCGCCTTCGGGACCGCGTTGACCTTCAGCGTCACGCCGATGCGGGCCAGCATGCCGACCGCCGCGATGCAGAGGTCGCGATCGTTGATGTAGCGGTCGTTGGGGCAGTCGAGCGTGACCTCGAAGCCGTCCGGGTAGCCGGCGTCCACCATCAGCTTCTTCGCGGCCGCCACATCCACCGGCGGATGCTTCTCGAGCGACGGGTCGAGGCAGCCGACCGGAGCAGTCGTCATGCAGGCCGTGGCGATCGACTGGCCGCGCATGATTTTGGCCTGCAGCGCGTCGACGTCGATCGCCTTGTAGAACGCCTCGCGGACGCGCCGGTCCTTGAACGGGTTGCGGTCGGTCACGTTGCTGCCTTCGAGCACGTCGCGGAACTGGTCGAAGCCGAAGAAGACGACGCGGTTCTCGATGCCGGACACGACCTTGAACGCGGCGTTGCCCTGGAAGCGCGCGATGTCCTGCGGCGCCGGGTCCGACACGAAGTCGATCTCGCCCGACAGCAGCGCCGCCATGCGCGTCGCGTCCGACGCGATCGGC
>CAXTDA010000349.1:0-2603 GCA_964242935.1 uncultured Burkholderiaceae bacterium
CGCGAGGTACTGCTGGACTGACTTCTGCTTCATGCGGGTCTCCGACGTCTCGAGGACGTTCGTCTAGTTGGCTTGCGTTGACGACCCGCCGGACACCGGCGGGCCGGACTTCATGCGCCGGGCGGGCCGGGGTCGGCTGCCGGGTTCGGTGCGGAATCGGATTCTTCGGGTTCGTCGGCCTCGACGACGCGCTGCAGGCCGACCAGGTGCGTCCCGGCGTCGACGCTGATCAGCGTGACGCCCTGCGTCGCGCGACCCATCTCGCGGATCTCGGACACGCGGGTGCGGATCAGGATGCCACCGGTCGTGATCAGCATCAGCTCGTCGCGGACGTCGACCAGCGTCGCCGCGACCACCTTGCCGTTCCGCTCCGACGTGGAGATCGCGATCATGCCCTTCGTGCCGCGGCCGTGCCGCGTGTACTCGTCGATCGGCGTCCGCTTGCCGTAGCCGTTCGCGGTCGCCGTCAGCACGCTCTGCGCGACGTGGCCCGGGCCGTTCTTGCCTTGACGCAGCTCGTCCTCGTTGGGCGCGACCAGCAGCGCGATGACCTGCTGGCCGTCGTCGAGGTTCATGCCGCGAACGCCGCGGGCGAGCCGGCCCATCGACCGCACGTCGTTCTCGTCGAAGCGCACGGCCTTGCCGGCGTCGGAGAACAGCATCACGTCGTGGCCGCCGTCGGTGATCGCGACGCCGATCAGGTGGTCGCCCTCGTCGAGGTCGACCGCGATGATGCCGGCCGTGCGGCGGTTCGCGAAGTCGGTCAGCGGCGTCTTCTTGACGGTGCCGAGCGACGTGGCCATGAACACGTAGTGCGCGTCGTCAAAGGTCTTGACCGGCAGGACGACGGTGATCTTCTCGCCGTCCGCGAGCGGCCACATGTTGACGAGCGGCTTGCCGCGCGAGCCGCGCGAACCCTGCGGCACCTCGTAGACCTTCAGCCAGTAGACGCGGCCGCGATCGCTGAAGGCCAGGATCATGTCGTGCGTGTTGGCGACGAAGAGCTGGTCGATCCAGTCCTCCTCCTTCATCGTCGTCGCCTGCTTGCCGCGGCCGCCGCGCTTCTGTGCGCGGTACTCCGCGATCGGCTGGCTCTTCATGTAGCCGCCGTGCGAGATCGTGACCACCATGTCCTGCGGCGTGATCAGGTCCTCGTCGTTCATGTCGAGCGCGTTCAGCACGATCTGGCTGCGCCGGGCGTCGCCGAAGTCGTTGCGGATCTGCGCGAGCTCGTCGCCGATGATGGCCGTGATGCGCTCGGGCTTCGCGAGGATGTCGAGCAGGTCGGCGATCTGGCCCATCACGTCGCGGTACTCGTCGACGATCTTGTCCTGCTCGAGCCCGGTCAGGCGCTGCAGGCGCATCTGCAGGATCTCCTGCGCCTGGTCGTCCGAGAGACGGTACAAGCCGTCGGTCTGCATGCCGTAATGCGCTGGCAGGCCGTCGGGACGGAACGCGTCGCGCCCGCCCGGCGTGTCGGCCTCGGCGCGCGACAGCATCTCGCGCACCAGCGACGAGTCCCACGACTTCTTCATCAGCTCCTGCTTCGCGATCGGCGGCGTCGGTGCCGCCTTGATCAGCGCGATGAACTCGTCGATGTTGGCGAGCGCGACGGCGAGACCCTCGAGCACGTGGCCGCGTTCGCGCGCCTTCTTGAGCTCGAACACCGTGCGCCGCGTGACGACCTCGCGGCGATGATTGACGAACGCATCGATCATCACCTTCAGGTTGCACAGGCGCGGCTGCCCGTCGAGCAGCGCCACCATGTTCATCCCGAACGTGTCCTGCAGCTGCGTGTTCTTGAACAGGTTGTTCAGCACGACCTCGGGCACCTCGCCGCGCTTGAGGTCGATGACGACGCGCATGCCGGACTTGTCGGATTCGTCCTGGATGTGCGCGATCCCTTCGAGCTTCTTCTCCTGGATCAGCTCGGCGATGCGCTCGAGCAGCGTCTTCTTGTTCACCTGGTACGGCAGCTCGTCGATGATGATCGACGTGCGCGGAGTCGAGTTGCCCTTCTCGGTGCGTTCCTCGAAGTGCGTCTTCGCGCGCATCACGACGCGGCCGCGGCCGGTGCGATAGCCCTCGCGGACGCCGGTGATGCCGTGGATCACGCCCCCGGTCGGGAAGTCGGGCGCCGGCACGATCTCGATCAGCTCGTCGATCCCGCAGTCCGGATTGCGCAGCACGTGCAAACACGCGTCGACGACTTCGCGCAGGTTGTGCGGCGGGATGTTGGTCGCCATGCCGACCGCGATGCCGGTCGAGCCGTTGATCAGCAGGTTCGGGATCTTGGCCGGCAGCACGACCGGCTCGCGCTCGGTGCCGTCGTAGTTCGGCACGAAGTCGACCGTCTCGCGGTCGAGGTCGGCGATCATCGCCTCGGCGATCTTCGACAGCCGCACTTCGGTGTAGCGCGACGCGGCCGCATTGTCGCCGTCGACCGACCCGAAGTTGCCCTGCCCGTCGATCAGCGGGTACCGGAGCGAGAACGGCTGCGCCATCCGCACCATCGTGTCGTAGATCGCGAGGTCGCCGTGCGGGTGGTACTTGCCCATCACGTCGCCGGCGATCCGCGCCGACTTCTTGTGCGGCCGGTTCGA
>CAXTDA010000349.1:2703-4598 GCA_964242935.1 uncultured Burkholderiaceae bacterium
CACGTCGTCACGCCCGGCCTCTTCAACCTGCATACGCACGCGGCGATGACGCTGCTCCGCGGCCTCGGCGACGACCTGCCGCTGATGACGTGGCTGAACACGCGCATCTGGCCGGCCGAGAAGGCGCTGCTGTCCGAGGCGTTCGTCGCGGCCGGCACGCGGCTCGCGGCGCTCGAGATGCTGCGCGGCGGCACGACCTGCTTCTCGGACATGTACTTCTTCCCCGACGCCGCCGGGCGCGCCGCGCGCGAGATCGGCATCCGCGCACACCTCGGCATCACCGTGATCGACCTGCCGACGGTCGGCGGCGGCGATGCCGACGACTATCTCGACCGCGGACTCGCGCTCTTCGACCGGATGCGCCACGAACCGCTGCTGACGTTCGCGTTCGCGCCGCACGCGCCGTACACGATCAGCGATGCCACGTTCGAACGCATCCTGATGCTGATGGGCCAGACCGGGCTGCCGATGCAGATTCATCTGCACGAGACCGAGGAGGAGATCCGTCGCGAGCAGTCGCAGCACGGTCTCCGGCCCGCGATGCGGCTCGAGCGGCTCGGATTGATGGGACCGACGCTGACCGCGGTCCATGCGGTGCACCTCGACGACCGCGAGGTCGCGCTGTTCGCCGAACGCGGCGTCTCGATCGCGCACTGCCCGGCATCGAACCTGAAGCTCGCGTCCGGCATCGCGAAGATCGCGCGGTATCTCGACGCCGGCATCAACCTCGGCATCGGCACCGACGGCACCGCGAGCAACAACCGGCTCGACATGCCGGGCGAGATGCGGCTCGCGTCGCTGCTCGCGAAGGGCACGTCGGGCCGCGCCGACGCATTCGGTGCGCACCGGGTCCTGCACGCGGCAACGCTGGCCGGTGCGCGGGCGTGCGGCCTCGACCACCGCATCGGCAGCATCGCCCCCGGCAAGGAAGCCGACCTGGCCGCGTTCGACCTCGGCGCGCTCGACTATCAGCCGATCTTCGACGTCGCGTCGCACCTCGTTTTCGTCGCCGGACGCGAAGCGGTGACCGACGTTTGGGTGGCCGGGAGGCCTGTTGTGCGGAAGCGACAATTCGTCGAAGACGGCGCCCGCGCCGCAGAGGGAAAGGGCGCAAGCGATATAGCCCTGTGGCAGAATCGAACGAGAAGTCACCTCGCTGCATCGACATAGAGCGGAGACGGTCGACAGCGAAAAAGTGCGGCGCCGGGCGCGGACGCGCCGGCATCCAGGGCCGGCAGCGAGATCCGGACCAAGGGACGGCTGGCGATCCACGGAGCTTCGGCGGGTTACAAAATTCGCGGTCGCAACGGGCAGGACGCGGCTCGCGTTGAATTCGAAATCAAAAGGAGAAACATGAACAAGTCGGTCAAAATGTCAACTTTGGCTGCTCTTCTCGCTTCGGCGGGTGGCGCCGCGATGGCGCAGCAACCCCTTACGGACATCAAGGCCGCGACCCCGGTGAGCGGCTACGCCCAAGACGCGCGCGGAATCGTCGTTCGCGATCCGTTCGGCCTGTGCTGGCGTACCGGTTACTTCACGCCCGCGCTCGCGCAGATCGAGTGCGATCCCGACCTCGTTCCGAAGCCCGTCGTCGCACCGCCTTCCGCGCCCGTGGCACCGCCGCCCCCGGTCGCGCCGGCAGCGCCGGTCGGCGAGAAGGTCACGTTCGCGGCCGACGCGTTCTTCGATTTCGACAAGTCCACGCTGAAGCCCGAAGGCAAGGCCAAGCTCGACGACCTCGTCAGCAAGCTCGGTGCGATCAACCTCGAAGTCATCATCGCGGTCGGTCACACGGACAGCATCGGCACGGTCGCCTACAACCAGAAGCTCTCGGTGCGTCGTGCCGAGTCGGTCAAGGCCTACCTGGTCAGCAAGGGCATCGAAGCGAACCGCAT
>CAXTDA010000350.1:0-4571 GCA_964242935.1 uncultured Burkholderiaceae bacterium
TCGAGCAGGCCAATGCGCTGATCTCCGCCTCGACCGTCGTTGCGTATTTGCGCGGCGCGCGAGCCTGTTCGAGCTGCTGATCGCGATCGTCGCCGACTACCGGCTAACGCCGGAGGGCGTGGAACGCCAGCAGTTCAAGCCGGTCGCGTTCGGCACCGGCGTCTGGATCGTCTTCTTCGCGTTGGGACTGGTGACGAGCGGCTTCGTGCAGCCGCTGTATCCGACCGAGGCGGGGCGCGCCTGGGTCTCGATGATCGAGTGGGCCTGCTATTCGATCGTGTGGATGGGGCTGCCGGTGGGACTGCTGGTCGGCTGTCGCTACCGCCTCTACGACGCCGACGCGGCGATCAGCCGGTCGGTCGCGTATGCGGGAACGTTCGTGGGGCTGCTGTGCTGTTCGGCATCGTCTGGGGCGTCCTGGACTCGATCGGCGCGTTCTATTTCGGTCGCGACCTCGGCGCGCTGCAGAGCGTGTGGGGCGCGATCATCTCGGCGGTGATCATGAAGCCGCTGCAGAAGAACCTGTTCAAGTGGACCAACCGCCGCATTCGCGGCGGGCTGGTGGACCTGAAGGACGACCTGCCGGCCTGATCGGCGACCTGCGCGAGACCGAACCGACGGCCACGGTCGTCGGCGTGGTGCTTCGAGGCGTCGAGAAGGGGACGCATGCACGACGCGCGCCGCGATCGTGATCGACGGCGAGCCGATCGGTACGCGCAATGTCGATGCGCAGGTCGTGCGGGACTGGCTTTCGTCCTGGACGCCGCCGGTCGCGCGACCCGGCCGGCTCGACTGCGATCGCAAGGACCTCCAGTTCCCGGTCTGGATCGCACTGAAGGCCGGGGGCACGACCGGATGGCTGCTGGTCGGGCCGCGTCCCGACGACAGCAGGCCGAGTGCGGATGAACGCGCGGTCCTGCGCAGCATCGCGAACGCCGTGGCGCGGTCGGTGGCCATCACGCGGACGAGGGAAGCACGGGCGGCCGAGCACCGGCGCACCATCGGGCTGCTCGACCGGGCCGTCGGCGATCTGCGCGCGCGGCTCGATCGTCTGGACGCGGGACCGAACGTGCGCGGCGCGGCCTGACGTCGGCTACTTGCCGGTCTGCGGCTCCATCTGCAGTGCCAGCATCCGCCACCCGTCACCGCGCCTGATGTACACGCAGGTGTACATCAGGCTCCGCACCGACACCGACCCGGGTGGGTCGCGACCGGGGAGCTGGAGATCGGCCGCGGCGAAGACGAGTGCCACGTCGCCGTCGACCACGATCGAGCGCTCGCGGACCGAATCGCCCAACAGCAGCAGCTTCATCACGTATTGCACGAACGCTTCCTTATCGGTCGTCATGCCATCCGCGTTGTTGAAGACGAACCGGTCGTCGACCAGGCGACGCATGGCCGCCTCGTCGCGACGGACCTCGGCCGCGACGTATTCGTCGTCGACCGCGGCGACCTCCTGCGCGTCGGCTTGCGCCGCCGCGGGAGGAGGAGCGACCCGGCCGGCAGGGCGAAGCGGCGATCGTCAGCCATCCGAGCGCGAGCCCGGTCCGCCTCGACGACCGATGGACGGCTGGACAACGGGCTGCCTGAGCATTCCTCCGGGATTTCGGCGACCGTCTAGGCGTCGACCGGTTTCCGGCGCGCGCGCAGTCGCAATGATCACTGGTCGGCTCCACGTCGGCTATCGTTCCGATCACATCACAACAGGAGGAGACGAACATGTTCAGCCACGTCATGATCGGCAGCAACGACCTCGAGCGGTCGAAGCGGTTCTACGATGCCCTGTTCGCCGCGATCGGCGGCAAGCCCGGCCGGGCCGATCCGCGGGGCCGCCTGATGTACGTGCACAAGGGCGCCGCGCTGATGATCACGAAGCCGATCGACGGCAACGCCGCGACGAGCGCCAACGGCGGCACGATCGGCTTCGCGGTCGACGGGCAGGCCGAGGCCGATGCGTGGCATGCCGCCGGCGTCGACAACGGCGGAAGCGCGGTGGAAGACCCGCCCGGGGTCCGCAGCAACGCGGTCGGCCAGCTGTATCTCGCGTACTTGCGCGACCCGGACGGCAACAAGCTCTGCGCGTTGCATCGGCTGCCGAAATGACTGCGGCCGAAAGACGCGTCGGGACGGGCTCACGCGCCTCGCCGGCCGATCGGTGCCGCCGCGGCTTCCCTCGAGATCGATCGTCCTGCCACGGCGGAGCCCCGCGATGCACATCGCCATCCTGACCTTCGAAGGCTTTAACGAACTCGACTCGCTGATCGCGTTCGGTATCCTCCATCGCGTCAAGCGGCCCGATTGGCGCGTGTCGATCGCGAGTCCCGCCGCGCGCGTCCGCTCGATGAACGGCGTCGTGATCGAGGCGCAGGCGTCGCTCGACGACGCGTGCGATGCCGATGCGGTCCTCGTCGGCAGTGGGATGCAGACGCGCGAGGTGGTCGCGGACCGGGCGCTGATGGCCCGACTGCGGCTCGATCCGGCGCGGCAACTGCTCGGCGCGCAGTGTTCCGGGACGTTGGTGCTGGCCAGGCTCGGACTGCTCGGTGGTCTGCCCGCCTGCACCGACCTGACGACGAAGCCGTGGGTCGAGGAAGCCGGCATCGCGGTCCTCGACCAGCCGTTCGTCGCGCGCGGCAACGTCGCGACCGCGGGCGGTTGCCTCGCGTCGCAATACCTGGCTGCGTGGGTCATCGCGCGGCTGGTCGGCGTGGACGAGGCCCGGAGCGCGATGCATTACGTCGCGCCCGTCGGCGAGAAGGACGCGTACGTAGCGCGTGCGATGCATCACGTGGCGCCGTTCGTCGAGCGGTCGACCGGATCGTCGCTCGTCGCGGCGTGAGCGGGGTACCCGGTCCGTCGCCCGTCTCGTCGGCAGCGGCGCCGGACTGACCGATCCACGGCAGCGCCGAGATGCGCGGCCACGCCGGACTCGTGCCGCGCTTCGACCTGCTGGCCGACGATCGACTGCTGCTGTCACCGAGCGACGGCGGTTCGATCCGCCTCTGGAACGTGGACGATGGTGCGCTGCTGCGAGTGTTCGGCGGCCATGTCGGTGTCGTGCGCGATGCGATCTTCGTGGAAGGTGACGTGGTGTCGGTCGACGGCACCGGCCGCGTCGTCCGCACGCGCTGCGATGCGTGCCGCGGCGAACGAGAGCTGCTGGCGCGGGCCCGGTCGAAGCTGCAGGGGTTGTCGGCGGACGACCCGCGCACGCCCTGAACCGACCCCGCGGCGCGGTGGGCTTCCGCCGTCAGCGATCCTCGGCCGCCGACCCCGTCCGCGACCGCGCCATCTTCGCGAGGATCGACCAGTCCTTCGCGCCCCATCCGGCGTCGATCGCGGCGAGCATGTGGTCCTTCACGATTGCGGCCGACGGCAGCGTCGCGCCCTTGGCGATCGCGGCGTCGAGGGCCAGGTTGACGTCCTTCAGCCCCAGCGTCAGCTTGAAGCCCGGCTCGTAGGTGTCGGTCGCGATGAAGCCGCCGTAGCGCTGGTAGCTCGGACTCGCGAACAGCGTGTTCGTGACGATGTCGAGGAAGTCGGCGGCGCTGACGCCATAGGCCTCGGTCAGCGCCGAGGCCTCGCCCATCGCCTCGATCGCGAGCGTGATCACCAGGTTGCCGGCGACCTTCGCGATGTTCGCGCGACGGGGATCGTCGCCGAGCGGCCAGGTCTTCCGGCCCATCGCATCGAAGAGCGGCTGCACGGTCGCGCGCGCTGCCGGATCGCCGGCGACGACGATGTTCAGCAGCGCCTGTGCCGCGGCCGTCGGCACGCCGAAGACCGGCGCAGCGACATACGCGACGCCGGCCTCGCGATGGCGCGCGATCAGTTCGTCGACCAGCGCGAGCGAGATGGTCGACGCCATCACGTGGACGCAGCCCGGCCTCGCGGTCGCGAGTGCGCCGGAGTCGAGGATCACGCTGCGGACGGCCTCGTCGTTCGACAGCATCGTCACGACCGCGTCGTTGTCGAACGCCGCGGCAGGCGACGGGAGGACCTCGACCCCGTCGAGCGCCTCGGCGGCCGCGCGGTTGCGGTTCCAGACGCGGACCCGGTGCCCGGCCTTCACGAGGTTCGGGACCATCGCAGCGCCCATGCTGCCGATACCGATGAAGCCGACGTTCATTGCGGACCTTTCGTCACGAGTCGATGGAAGCGACGATTATCGTCCTCGGTCCGATGTATTCCGCTGTATACGACGCGTTGGACGTCATGGACGGTGCCCGAGCGCCTCGAGCAGCGTCGCGATTCGCCCGGCCGCCGGTTCGGCTTCGGCCATGCGCTCCGCCTGCAGCCGTACGGCCGCGGCGACGGCGGGATCGTCGAGCAGGCCGCCGAGCGCGGCGAGCCAACGGGCGGCGGGTCGATCGACGTCGACCGTGACGGAGACGCCGAGGCGCGCGAGGCGCGCGGCGTTGTCGAACTGGTCGTGCGCGAACGGGACGACGACCTGCGGCCGCCCGGCGGCCAGCGCCTGCGCGGCGGTGCCGACGCCGCCGTGATGGACCAGCGCCGCGAGCCGCGGCAGCAGCGCGCTGAACGGTGCGTACGGCAGGTGGTGGACGTCG
>CAXTDA010000351.1:0-4570 GCA_964242935.1 uncultured Burkholderiaceae bacterium
CGATGACGGTGCGCGCGGCGGGTGGCAGGCCGGCCTCGCGCCCGCGACGCGCCGGCGCCGCGACGGTTCGGATCATCGGCGGCCAGTGGCGGCGGCGAACGCTGGCCGTCGTCGACGCACCAGGCCTCCGCCCGACGCCGGACCGGGTGCGCGAAACCCTGTTCAACTGGCTCTCGCACGCGTTCGGCGGCGACCTCCGCGGCTGCACGGCGCTCGACCTGTTCGCCGGCTCCGGCGCGCTCGGCTTCGAGGCCGCGTCGCGAGGCGCAGAGCCCGTGATCGCGGTCGAGCAGGACCCGGCTGCGTTCGCGGCCCTGCAGGCTGCAAAGGCGGTGCTCGGCGCGCGCGCGGTCGAACTGGTGCGGGGCGACGCGCTCGTGGTCGCCGCGCGTCTGCTCGCGACCGATGCGCGATTCGACATCGTGTTCCTCGACCCCCCGTTCGGGCGACGATGGCTCGACGCGGTGATGCCGCTCGCCGCGTCGCTCTGCGTTGTCGGCGGCTTCGTCTACGTCGAAGCGGAGGAAGCGGTCGAGGAGGCCGCGTTGCCGCTGCTGGACCTGACGCCGTACCGGGCGGACAAAGCCGGCGAGGTGTTCTATCATCTGCTGCGCCGCAATATAAAAGAACGCAATTAAGAAAAACGCTTGGAGACCGTCATGCTGGTGGCCATCTATCCCGGGACGTTCGACCCGCTGACCCGCGGACACGAGGACCTGGTTCGTCGCGCGTCGAAGCTCTGCCAGAAGCTGGTGGTCGGCGTCGCCGACTCGCGCAACAAGCGGCCGTTCTTCACGCTCGCGGAGCGCGTGGACATCGCCCGCGAGGTGCTGTCCCACTATCCGAATGTCACCGTGGCCGGCTTTTCGGGGCTCCTCAAGCATTTCGTCGAGGAGCACGGGGCGACGGTCGTCATCCGCGGGCTCCGGGCGGTCTCCGACTTCGAGTTCGAGTTCCAGATGGCCGGAATGAATCGCTACCAGATGCCGTCGGTCGAGACGGTGTTCCTGACGCCGTCGGACCAGTACATGTTCATCTCCGGCACGATCGTCCGCGAGATCGCCATCCTGGGGGGCGACGTCTCGAAGTTCACGTTTCCGTCGGTCGAGCGATGGCTGAAGGACAAGGTCGAGCAACCGCGGACCGAGCCGAATGACTAGATCGTCCGGTCCAGGGGCCTAGCGATGGCGCTGATCATCACCGATCAATGCATCAACTGCGACGTCTGCGAACCGGAGTGTCCGAACGGTGCGATTTCGATGGGCGTCGACATCTACGAGATCGATCCGCACAAGTGCACCGAGTGCGTCGGCCACTTCGACCGGCCCCAGTGCCAGATCGTGTGCCCGGTCGACTGCATCCCGCTCGACCCGTTGTGGCGTGAAAGCAACGATGAGCTGTGGACCAAATATCGCGATCTCCAGTTGAAGACCGTCTGACGGGCATGCAAGCGATCCGCCTCGTCGCGGCAATCGGCGGTCGGCGTCGGGCATATCGGTAACGGATACAGCAAGCGGTAAGAAGGTCGCGTTCCGCGACCGGTGATCAGGCGACCGACCCGATCGTTTCCATCATCTTCTTTCTCGATGCGATCAGCGTATTGGATTGCATGTCCTTCAATCCGGGAATGGCCTCCGACCGCAGGTCGGCACGGTAGCGATCGAGCACCCGGGTAAACGGTCCGATCAGGTTCGGATCGAATTGCGTGCCCGCGAGGCGCGTGATCTCTTCCAATGCCCGTTCATGCGACCAGGCCTGCTTGTAGGCACGCGCATGGGTGAGCGCGTCATACACGTCGGAAAACGCACAGACGCGCGCCGAGACCGGAATGGCGACGCCCTGCAGCTTCGCCGGATAGCCGTGCCCGTTCCACCATTCGTGGTGATGCCGGGCGACCTCGACGGCGATCTTCAACGTGGGATCGTCCGAACCCGACAGGATCTGCGCGCCGACCTCGGTGTGCAAGCGCATCGCGGCCATCTCGGCGGCATCCAGCGGCCCCGGCTTCAGGAGAATCACCTCGTTGACGGCGATCTTGCCGATGTCGTGCAGACGGGCGGCATGCTCGATCTGAACACAAAGCGATTCGTTCAAGCCGATCTCGCGGGCGAGCATGCCGGCGAGATGCCCCACCCGATAACAATGTTGCCCGGTTTCGTCGTCGAAGAACTCGGCGGCGATCGCCCAGTTCTCCGCCGTGTCGACCGCGTCGGTCCGGATCTCCCTGCGGATCGCCGCCATCCGCAGCCTTGCCATGTCCTCGTGAATGACCGTCAACTCCTCGTGCTTGGTCAGCGTCGTGCGTTCGCCGACGGGCAGATCGACCGCTCCGCCGATATCCGTCGCACTCAGCCATTCCTTCGCAGAATCGAAGGATTCGATCGCCGCGCTCGAAAAGGAGGCATTGGAACGGCCTTCGCTGTCCTCGCGACGATTGGCCAGCTGCCGGTAGAACTTCGCCTTCTTCACACGGGTGTTGTACTCGACGAGCTCTTTCCCGTAAGCCAGTCCTTTCGACGCCTGACCCTGGGTCTCCGCGTCGCCGAATACCTTGATGAGCGCTTGGAGCACGAAGTGGTGATAAAGGCGCGACGCCTTGCTTTCGACGTAAAGCGATTCAAGAACCGCTCGTGCCGCATTCTTCTCGCCGAGGCCCCATTCACAGACGGCCGACGAAATGGTCAGAAGCGTATTGATACGCGGACTGCCTCTGACGCCGATGACCCCCTGCGTCTCCTGCACGTGTCGTTTTGCTTGCCGCGCCTGTCCGAGATCGACGAGATAGCACGAACGCCCTTTCTCGAAGAACGCTCGTCGTAAAGGATCGGTGTCGAGCGACAAGTAAGTCTCGCCCTCGCGCAGGAAGCGACTGGCCGCGACCGTGTCGCCGATCCGTTGCGCGGCAAAGAGGCCGTTGGACGTGCATTGCAACTTGAACGTGTTGGCGATCTCGGTCTCATCGTCGAGTTGCAATACCCTCTCGGCCAACAGGATAGCCTGACGGTAATGTCCCATTTCCTGGAGGACCGCAATGACGTTCGAAAGACAGGCCGCTTCGATCGTCGAATCGCCGAGCTGCCGCGACAACACGACCGCCGTCTCGAGGAATTTGAGAGCGGACGCGAAGTCCGCCATGTCGCAGTATTGACCGCCGATCATGTTGCACAGTCGTCTCTGCACGGCGACGTTGTCCGATCCCTCGGCGCGGTCGGCGACCTTTCTACCGAGAGAGACGCCCAACGACGATTGGCCGACCTCGAACAGATGAATACAGACCTTGACGAGAAGGTCGGCGTGTTCGGCGAAAGTCGCGCCCGACACGGCATCGACGAGATGCGCCGCCGCGTCTGCCACGGCACGCGGATCACTCGCGCCCGCGCCGAGCAGCGTCTTTAAAAGGCGGGCAATGCGGTGGCGTTCCGCTTTTTTGTCGCGCTCGTCATCGCTGCCGGTCAAAGCCATGAATCGCTCGACTGCGAAGTTTCAACTCGAATGCGATGCGACATTCCGGCAGAGGCCGCCGCACGGGCCAGGTCGGTGTCGAATTCCTTTGCAAATTTCGTGGTCTTCGACATGATGGATAGGTAGCGCAGGTGAATTCGTTCGCCTGTCTATCGAGAAAAACTACCGTTACTTCGCCTGTCAGCTACGACGTGTAGTTTTACTCGCCCTCGTTCAAGGAAATTCATTAGCTCCTTGAACTCATTACTGCGCTTTTATTAGGAGAAGTCCTGTGTCCAGCCAATCCGTCGAAGTCGAACTGATGTCCATCGAAGAGGCCACGTTGGCCGAAATCGGCGGCGGTTCAGACGTCAACATGTTGTAAAAGAAGTCCTGAGCTCGCCGCCCCCGCGGCGGGTTCTCTTTTACTTGCAAGCTTCGCGCCCGGCGCCTGCTCGCCTCAAACGTCTGCATCAAACGTTGAACCGGAAGTGCATCACGTCCCCGTCGCGGACGACGTATTCCTTGCCTTCGAGACGCATCTTTCCTTTCTCCTTCGCGCCTGCTTCGCCGTTGCAGGCGACGTAATCGTCGTACCCGATCACCTCCGCGCGGATGAAGCCGCGTTCGAAGTCGGTGTGGATCACGCCGGCCGCCTGCGGCGCGGTGGCGCCGATCGCCACGGTCCACGCGCGGACCTCCTTCTCGCCGGCGGTGAAGTAGGTCTGCAGGCCGAGCAGGCCGTAGGCCGCCTGGATCAGTCGATCGAGCCCCGGTTCGGTCATGCCCATGTCGTCGAGGAAGACGCTCTTGTCGTCCTCCGGCAACTCCGCGATCTCGGCCTCGATCGACGCACAGATCGCGACCACCGGCGCGCCTTGCGACGCCGCGTAGGCCGTCAGCTGGTCGAGCAGCGGGTTGTCCGTGAAGCCGCGTTCCGACACATTGGCGACAAACATGGCGGGTTTTGCCGTGATCAGGCACAACGGCTTCAAGAGCGCGAGTTCGTCGCGATCGAGCCCGAGTGCCCGAACCGGCTTCGCCTCGTTCAGTTGCGGTTCCACCCGGGCGAGGACCGCGAGCAACTTCGCGGCCTCCTTGTCGCCGCCGCGCGCCTGCTTCGCGGTGC
>CAXTDA010000352.1:0-1609 GCA_964242935.1 uncultured Burkholderiaceae bacterium
GACGGGGACGGAGCCATGAGCAGGGTGCTCGACAAGCTCCAGAACGACCGCAACGCGCTCGGGCTGCTGTTCATGCTGCCCGCAGCGGCGCTGCTTCTGCTGTTCCTGACCTATCCGCTCGGGCTCGGCGTGTGGCTCGGCTTCACCGACGCGAAGGTGGGCCGGGCCGGCGAGTGGATCGGCCTCGAGAACTACGAGTACCTGTGGACCGACAGCGTCGTGCGCCTCGCGCTCTTCAACACGCTGTTCTACACGGCCATCGCGTCGGTGCTGAAGTTCGCACTCGGCCTCTGGCTCGCGCTGCTGCTCAACCGCAACGTGCGCTTCAAGACGTTCTTCCGCGCGGTGATCCTGCTGCCGTACATCGTGCCGACCGCCCTGTCGGCGATCGCGTTCTGGTGGATCTACGACTCGCAGTTCTCGATCATCAGCTGGGCGCTGGTGAAGATGGGCCTGATCGACGGCTACATCGACTTCCTCGGCACGCCGTGGAACGCGCGCTTCGCGGTGATCGCGGCCAACGTTTGGCGCGGCGTGCCGTTCGTCGCGATCACGCTGCTCGCGGGACTGCAGACGATTTCGCCCAGCTACTACGAGGCATCCGCGATCGACGGCGCGTCGCGCTGGCAGCAGTTCCGCCACGTCACGCTGCCGCTGCTGACGCCGATCATCGCGGTCGTGATGACGTTCTCGGTGCTGTTCACGTTCACCGACTTCCAGCTGATCTACGTGATCACGCGCGGCGGTCCGTTGAACGCGACACACCTGATGGCGACGCTCGCGTTCCAGCGCGCGATCAACGGCGGCGCGCTCGGTGAAGGGGCCGCCATCTCGATCGCGATGGTGCCGTTCCTGCTCGCGGCGATCCTGATCAGCTTCTTCGGCCTGCAACGCCGCAAGTGGCAGCAGGGCGGGACCGACGCATGAAAGCCGTCGACCAGACCGACACCGTCGGCATGGGCTTCCTCGACACGCGGCTGCGGCGCTTCGCGACCGCGTACCTGCCGATCAGCGTCTTCGTGATCGTGCTGCTGTTCCCGTTCTACTGGATGGCGATCACCGCGGTGAAGCCCGATGCCGAGCTGCTGTCGCGCGACGGCAATCCGTTCTGGGTGATCAACCCGACGCTCGCGCACATGCACACGCTGCTGTTCAAGACCGAGTTCCCGGCGTGGATGTGGAACACGGTGCTGGTGTCGGTGGTGGCGACCGCGTTCTCGCTCGCGGCCTCCGTCCTCGCGGCGTACGCGATCGAGCGGCTGCGCTTCAAGGGCGCGAAGCACGTCGGGCTCGGCATCTTCCTCGCGTACCTCGTCCCGCCGACAATCCTCTTCATCCCGCTCGCCAATGTCGTGTTCAGGCTCGGCCTGTTCGACACGCGGCTCGCGCTGATCCTCACGTACCCGACCTTCCTGATCCCGTTCTGCACGTGGCTGCTGATGGGCTACTTCCGCTCGATCCCGTTCGAGCTCGAGGAGTGCGCGCTGATCGACGGCGCGAGCCGCTGGCAGATCCTGACGAAGATCGTGCTGCCGCTCGCGGTCCCGGGCCTGATCTCGGCCGGCATCTTCGCGTTCACGCTGTCGTGGAACGAGTTCATCTACGCGCT
>CAXTDA010000352.1:1709-4549 GCA_964242935.1 uncultured Burkholderiaceae bacterium
ATGGACGTCGAGGAGTCGATCCGCGGCAACCCGATCGACGGCGTCGTGCTGTTGATGGGCTGCGACAAGACGACGCCGTCGCTCGTGATGGGCGCGGCGAGCGTCGACCTGCCGACCATCGGCGTGTCGGGCGGGCCGATGCTGAACGGCAAGTGGCGCGGCACCGAACTCGGCTCGGGGACCGGCGTGTGGAGCATGAGCGAACAGGTACGCGCGGGGACGCTGAAGCTCGAGCAGTTCTTCGACGCCGAGAGCTGCATGCATCGCAGCCACGGCCACTGCATGACGATGGGCACCGCGAGCACGATGGCGAGCATGGTCGAGGCGCTCGGCCTCGGCCTCCCCGGCAACGCCGCGTATCCGGCGGTCGACGGACGGCGCAACGTCATCGCGCGGATGGCCGGCCGCCGCATCGTCGACATGGTCCACGAGGATCAGGTGCTGTCGACCGTGCTGACGCGCGAGGCGTTCGAGAACGCGATCGTGACCCTGGCCGCGATCGGCGGCTCGACGAACGCGGTGATCCACCTGATCGCGATCGCAGGACGCATCGGCGTCAAGCTCGGCATCGACGACTTCGACCGCCTCGCGAGCCACCTGCCGTGCCTCCTCAACCTGCAGCCGTCGGGGAAGCACCTGATGGAGGACTTCTGCTACGCGGGCGGGCTGCCGGTCGTGCTGAAGGAGATCGCGTCGCTGCTGCATCTGGACGCCGTCACCGCGAACGGCCGCACGATCGGCGAGAACATCGCCGACGCCGAGAACTTCGACGCCGAGGTCATCAAGCCGTTCGACGCGCCGTTCAAGGCGAATGCCGGCATCGCGGTGCTGCGCGGCAACCTCGCGCCGCGCGGCGCGATCATCAAGCCGAGCGCGGCGACGCCGTCGTTGATGGTCCATCGCGGCCGCGCGGTCGTGTTCGACACGATCGAGGACTTCCACCACCGCATCGACGACGAGGACCTCGACATCGACGAGAGCTGCGTGATGGTGCTCCGCAACTGCGGGCCGAAGGGCTACCCCGGCATGGCCGAGGTCGGCAACATGCCGCTGCCGCCGAAGGTGCTCCGGAAGGGCATCACCGACATGGTCCGCATCAGCGACGCGCGGATGAGCGGTACGGCGTACGGCACCGTGGTGCTGCACACGGCGCCCGAGGCCGCGGCCGGTGGTCCGCTGGCCGCGGTGCGGACGGGTGACTTCATCGAGCTCGACGTGCCGCAGCGGCGGCTGCATCTCGACATCACCGACGAGGAACTCGCGGCGCGGATGAAGGACTGGACGGCGCCCCCACCGCCGCTCGGCAGCGGATACTGGAAGCTGTACGTCGACCACGTGCTGCAGGCGGACCAGGGCGCGGACCTTGACTTTCTGGTGGGCCGCCGCGGCGCATTCGTGCCGCGACCGGACGAGCCGGAGCCGGAGGGCGAGGGCGCTCCGCTCGGCGCGTTCGTGCCTCGCGACAATCATTGAGCAGGGCTGCAAGGCACCAGACGCGCTCCTCAACCGACGCACGGAGTCTCCGCTGGTTCAGCCGTTCGTCAAGGGACGACTACCTCTTCACGGAATCCCGGGTCCGAAGGGAAAAGGATATGAAGCACACATACCACGGTAGCTGTCATTGCAAGGCGGTCACTTACGAGGCCGATATCGACCTCGACCAGGGAACCGGCAAGTGCAACTGCACGTTCTGCTGGAAGCAGCGCATGTGGAACGCCGGCCGGTTGCAGCCGCAGGACTTCCGGCTGCTGACCGGCGAGGAGAGCCTCGGCGACTACGGCAAGTCCGGCGACTGGGGCGAAGGGCACCATCGCTTCTGTTCGAAGTGCGGGATCGCGACCCATAGCCACGGCCGGATCGAAGCGATGGGCGGCGAGTTCCTTTCGGTTCATCTGGCGTCGCTGGACGATCTTCCTGTGACCGACCTGATCGCCGCACCGGTCCACTACATGGATGGCCTGCACGACAACTGGCAGGGATTACCGGCGGAAACGCGGCATCTATAGACTGCGATGCTCGGGCGGCCGTGCGAATTCGTGCGACCGATCGGCTTCGACCGATGGCTTTCGATCCGACCCTAGCCGAGCGCGTCCGCGAATGCCCGATGACCAACCGACTGACCGGCAAGACGGCATTGATCACCGCGGCCGGCCAGGGCATTGGCCGCGCCGGCGTCCTCGCGTTCGTCCGCGAGGGCGCGACCGTGATCGCGACGGACCGGAACGCGGAGTTGCTGACGACCTTCGACGGCATCGCCGGCGTCACGACGCGCGTGCTCGACGTGCTTGACGACGCCGCGGTCGCCGCGGCCGTCGACGACATCGGCTCGGTCGACATCCTGTTCAACTGCGCGGGCTGGGTCCATCAGGGCAACCTGCTCGACTGCACCATCGCCGACTGGGACCGCAGCTTCGACCTCAACGTCCGCGCGATGTTCGTCGTTACGAAGGCGATGCTGCCGCGGATGATCGCCGCCGGTGGCGGCACGGTGGTCAACATGGCGTCGGTGCTCGGCGCGCACAAGGCGGCGCCGAACCGCCTCGCGTACGCGGCCAGCAAGGCCGCGGTGGTCGGCTTCACGCGCGCGCTCGCGATCGACCACGTGAAGCAGGGCATCCGCTGCAACTGCGTGTGTCCCGGCACGGTCGACACGCCGTCGCTCGGCGACCGCATCAAGGCTTTCGCCGACCCGGTGCAGGCGCGAAAGGACTTCGTCGCACGGCAGCCGATGGGCCGCCTCGCCACTGCGGAGGAGATCGCCGAGACCTTCGTCTACCTCGCGTCCGACGAATCGTCGTTCATGACCGGCCAGGCGATCTTCGTCGACGGCGGCATGTCGC
>CAXTDA010000353.1:0-4539 GCA_964242935.1 uncultured Burkholderiaceae bacterium
ACAACTACTCGGTCCGCGAGCTCGCGACGATGATGCTGGCGCTCGCCGCCGAGTACCCGGAATACGCCGCGAGCGCGAAGCAGGTCGAGCTCGTCGAGACGACGTCGGGCGCCTACTACGGCGCGGGCTACCAGGACGTGCAGAACCGCGTTCCCAAGATCGACAACACGATGCACGACCTCGGATGGAAGCCGGAGGTCGCGATGGCCGACGCGCTCCGTCGCATCTTCGACGCGTACCGCGGCCAGGTCGCGCAGGCGCGGAGCCTGGTCGATTGAGCGACCGCGCGACCTCGGTTGCGGGCTCTCCGGTCATCCGCCGTGCCACGCCTGCCGACCTGCCGGCCCTGCATCGCCTCGTCGTCGGCCTCGCCCGCTACGAGAGGCTGGAGGACCAGGTGGTCTCGACGGTCGCCGACTTCGAGCGCGCGCTGTTCGCCGCCGACGCGCGCGTGGAGGCCGTGCTGCTGTGGCCGACCGACGCCGAGGCACCGCGGACCGATCCCGTCGCCTTCGCGCTCTTCTTCCACAACTTCTCGACCTTTCTCGGACGCCGCGGCCTCTATCTCGAGGACCTCTTCGTCGAGCCGCCGCATCGCGGCAACGGCTACGGCAAGGCGCTGCTGATCCACCTCGCGAAGCTCGCGGTCGAGCGCGGTTGCGGCCGCTTCGAGTGGTCGGTGCTCGACTGGAACGTCGACGCGCAGGCGTTCTATCGCGGCCTCGGCGCGGCCGTGATGCCCGACTGGCGGATCACGCGCGTCACCGGCGACGCGCTCGTCCGCCTGGCCGCGATGGCGTCCGCATGACCGGCCGCCACCTCGCGCTGAAGGTCGACGTCGACACGTTGCGCGGCACCGTCGAGGGCGTGCCGCGCCTCCTCGACCTGTTCGATCGCCACGGCGTCGTCGCGACCTTCCTCTTCAGCCTCGGGCCCGACCACACCGGTCGCGCGCTCAAGCGCGCGTTGCGGCCCGGCTTCTTCGCGAAGGTGCAGCGCACGTCGGTCGTCGAGCACTACGGCATCCGTACGCTGCTGTACGGAACGCTGCTGCCCGGACCCGACATCGGGCGGCGCGGCGCGCCGGTGTTGCGCGACACGGCGAAGCGCGGACACGAGACCGGCATCCACACGTGGGACCACACGCGCTGGCAGGACAACGTCCGCGACCGCCCGGCGCGATGGACGTGGCACGAGATGGAGAAGGCGCACGCCCGCTTCGTCGAGATCTTCGGCGCGCCGCCGGCGACGCATGGCGCGGCCGGCTGGCAGATGAACGACGACGCGCTCCGGCAGCTCGACACGTGGAAGATGACCTACGCGTCGGACGGCCGGGTCGCCGACGACGAGAGCGACCGCGGCGCCTTTCGCCCGTGGGTCGGCGGCCGGGCGCTCGACTGCATCCAGATCCCGTCGACGCTGCCGACGCTCGACGAGCTGATCGGCGTCGACGGACTCGACGCCGCGGGTGCCGCGGACCGCCTCCTCGAGCGGACAGCCCGCGCCCACGGCGACGAGGTCTTCACGCTCCACGCGGAGCTCGAGGGGATGAAGCTGATGCCCGCGTTCGAGCGGCTGGTGGTCGGCTGGAAGGCCCAGGGATTCGAACTGGGCACCATGGGCGGCGCCTACCGGCGCCTCGATCCGGCCGCGGTGCCGGTGCGCGCGTGGCGCTGGGGCTCGATCGCCGGTCGGAGCGGCGACGTGATGGTCACCGGCCCGCGGAGTACGACCTGAGCGGGTCGAAAAAAACCCGGTCGAGGACCGGGTTCCGGGCGCGGCGCCTCAACGACGCCAATCGCGGCGGTCGTCCCAGCCGTGACGCGGGGCCGGGCGATAGACGACGCGCGGCGCGTCGTAACGCGGGCCGTACCAGCCGGGACCGTCGTAGCGCGGGGCGTAGTAGACGGGCGCCGCGTACACCGGCGCGGGCGGTGCGTAGACCACGGGCGGCGGCCCGTAGTAAGTCGGGGCCGGGGCGTAGCCGTAGCCGACGACCGGCAGGCCGATGCCGAGCGAGAGCGACACATGGCCACCCGCGTGGGCCGGCGCCGCGGCGACCATCAGGCCGCCAGCGGCAACCAGGGCAACTGCAATCTTTTTCATCATGGTGTCCTCCTGATCGGCGCACGTCGCGCCACTGCAGGTAAGAACGGACGGGCCGGTCGGCGGTTCACGACCGATCGTGTGCGCGCCGTATCATTTGTAACAGCATCATTTCGAAGCGGTCTTCGCGAGCAGGGCCGCGTTGGTTTCGGGGTCGGGAGATTCGATGGCAGAAGAGCAATTGCAGGTCGGCGCCGCGGTGCCGGATTTCGAGGGACAGGCGACCGGCGGCAGCGTGCGCCTCGCGGACCAGCGCGGGAAGAAGGTGGTGCTCTACTTCTATCCGAAGGACAGCACGCCCGGGTGCACGACCGAGACGCAGGAGTTCGGCGACGCGACGACGGCCTTCGACGCGGCGAACACGGTCGTCTTCGGCGTCTCGCGCGACAGCATCAAGTCGCACCTGCGCTTCAAGGAAGCGCTCGGCATCCCGTTCGAACTGATCTCGGACCCGGAGGAGGCGCTGTGCACGCTGTTCGGCGTGATGAAGATGAAGAACATGTACGGAAAGCAGGTCCGCGGGGTCGAGCGCAGCACCTTCGTCATCGACGGCGACGGACGGCTCGTGAAGGCGTGGCGCGGCGTCAAGGTGCCGGGCCATGTCGACGAAGTCCTGGCTTACGTCCAGGCGAATTGACAGCCGTCCCCTGTCGTTGGACGGGCCGATCGTCCCGGACGCTTGCCTTTTGAGTGCGCGCGATCCACCATCGGCGGCACCCGGCCTCGCGCGCGGGCCGAATTCATTCCACGGCATACCTGCCCAGCGTCCTCAAGCGAACGTTGAATCGTCGTCCACAAGGCCGAACCTCCGCTCGCGGCTCGTCGCGCGACCGGCGTTCGGCCTTGTCGCATTCCGGCCGTCCCCGGCATAGCCGGCTTCCTTCCAACGCTTCCTCGCTCACCACTCAGCCCGATGCCTCTGCCGAAACCGCCTGCGCGCCCCGCCGTCTTTCTGTCCGCCAATGCGATCGACGAGTCGAACAAGTCGTCTTCGCGCATCCGACCGCGATCGATCGTCGACGTCCCGGCCGAGGTCGCGGCGCCGCGGACGCACGAGACGCCGCTCCCGGTGCGCACGAACGGACGGCCCGCCGCCCGGGTCACGTCGCTGCCCGAGCCGGCCGCGGCGACCGCCGCTGAGAAGACCCGCCGGCCGGCCGCGCCGCCGGCGGTGGTGACGGTGCTCGAACCGCGGCAGCGGGCGAAGGCGCAGGGCGACGCGGTCAAGCTCTTCGTCCTCGACACGAACGTTCTGATGCACGACCCGTCGGCGCTGTTCCGTTTCGAGGAGCACGACGTCTACCTGCCGATGATGACGCTCGAGGAACTCGACGATCACAAGAAGGGGATGTCGGAGGTCGCGCGGAACGCACGTCAGGTGAGCCGCTCGCTCGACGCGCTCGTCAACAGTACCGGCGGCTTCAGCGACGGACGTCAGATCGACGACGGCATCGCGCTGGCCGCGCTCGGCAACAAGGACGCCGGCGGACGCCTCTTCTTCCAGACGCAGGCGATCGCGCAATTGCAGCCGACCGCCTTGCCGACCGGCAAGGCCGACAACCAGATCCTCGGCGTCGTCCGCGCGATGCAGGACACGCATCCGTCGCGGCCGGTGGTGCTGGTGTCGAAGGACATCAACATGCGCATCAAGGCGCGGGCCCTCGGGCTCCACGCCGAGGACTACTTCAACGACCACGTCCTCGAGGACACCGACCTGCTGTACGCCGGCGTGCGCCAGTTGCCGGTCGATTTCTGGGAGACGCACAGCAAGGGGGTCGAGAGCTGGCAGCAGAACGGCGCGACCTGGTATCGCCTCTCGGGGCCGCTGGTCTCGAGCCTGATCGTCAACGAGTTCGTCTATCACGAGGGCGACGGCGCCTCGCTGTACGCGCAGGTCAGGGAAGTGAACGGCAAGACCGCGGTGCTGAAGACGCTGCGCGACTACACGCACGCGAAGAACGGCGTGTGGGGCATCACGGCGCGGAACCGCGAGCAGAACTTCGCATTGAACCTGCTGATGAATCCCGACTGCGACTTCGTGACGCTGCTCGGCCAGGCCGGCACGGGGAAGACGCTGCTCGCGCTCGCGGCCGGCCTCGCGCAGGTGCTCGAGACGAAGACGTACACCGAGATCATCGTCACGCGCGTCACGGTGCCGGTCGGCGAGGACATCGGCTTCCTGCCGGGCACCGAGGAAGAGAAGATGTCGCCGTGGATGGGCGCGTTCGACGACAACCTCGACGTGCTCAACAAGACCGACGACTCGGCGGGCGACTGGGGCCGCGCCGCGACGCAGGACCTGATCCGCAGCCGCATCAAGATCAAGTCGCTCAACTTCATGCGCGGCCGGACGTTCATCAACAAGTTCCTGATCATCGACGAGGCGCAGAACCTGACGCCGAAGCAGATGAAGACGCTGATCACGCGCGCGGG
>CAXTDA010000354.1:0-4532 GCA_964242935.1 uncultured Burkholderiaceae bacterium
ACGCGATGGCGGCTCATCAGCTCGAACGCCGCGACCGGGTCGAAGCGGCCGTTCCGTCGCGCGTCGCCGGCGACGATCGGCCGGCCGTGGTAGAGCGTCGGCAACAGCGCATCCATCAGGCCGCCGGTCCACGCCCAGTCGGCCGGTGACCAGAACACGTCGTCTGCTTCGGGAAAGCCGTTCTGCGACAACTCGAAGCCCGACAGGTTGCCGAGCAGCGCGCACTGCGGGATCAGCGCGCCCTTCGGTGCGCCGGTGGTACCGCTCGTGTAGATCAGGATCGCCGGGTCGGTGGCCTTTGTCGCGACCGCGTCGAACGGCATGGCCGCCGCGGCCATCAAGGCCTGCCAGTGCAGCACGCCGTCGATCGCGCCGGCGTCGCCGACGACGATGACGTCGCGAAGGGCGGGGCAGTCGCGGCGGACGCTCGACGCCGGATCGACGAACGGGCCGCTGCCCGCGTCGGACACGATCGCGACGACGGCCGCGCTGTCCTGCAGACGGAACGCGAGCGCCTCGGGTCCGAACAGCAGCGACAACGGCATCGCGATCGCGCCGATCTGCTGGATCGCGAGGTGGGCGACGGCGGTCTCGCCCCGCTGCGGCAGGACCAGCGCGACGCGGTCGCCGCGTCCCACGCCGCGTTCGACGAGCGCACGCGCGAGGCGCGCCGCATCGTCGCGGAGCTGCCGATAGGTCCAGGTCGTCGCGTCGTCATCGGCATCGGGCTCGACGATCGCGATGCGATCCGCATCGTCGGCCCAGCGGAGGCAGGCGCGCGCGATGTTGAAGTCGTCGGGCACTTGCCAGCGGAAGTCGCGCATCAATTCGGCATGGCGGTCGGTCATCGTGGCCTCCTCTCGGTCATTCCCTATAATCCCGCGGCGCCGGGCGAGGCAAGCCGTCGCTTTCGACGTCCACCGCTCCGCGCATGCAAGCCTACGTCCCCAAGAGAACCAGCCGTTCGCGTTTCGTCCGTCTCCGCGACATCGACTATCACCTGCGCGAGTGGGGCGACGCGGAGGCGCCGCTGCTGGTGATGGTGCACGGCTGGATGGACGTGTCGGCATCGTTCCAGTTTCTCGTCGACGCGCTGGCGACCGACTGGCACGTCGTGTCGCCCGACTGGCGCGGCTACGGACTGACCGGCTGGTCGACGTCGGGCTGCTACTGGCTGCCCGACTACGTCGCCGACCTCGACGCGTTGCTCGAACGCGTGTCCCCCGACGCGCCGGTGAAGCTGGTCGCGCACAGCCTCGGCGGGAACATGGCGTTGATGTACGCGGGCGCCCGGCCCGAACGCATCGAGCGTCTCGTCAATCTCGAAGGGCTCGGGATGGCCGGCGACGCGCCGGAGAAGGCGCCGAAGCGTCTCGAGAAGTGGCTGGCCGAGCTGCGCGACCCACCGACGCTCGCCGAATATCCGTCGATCGACGCGGTGGTCGCGCGTCTCCGGAAGACCAATCCGCGGCTTCGCGAGGATCGCGCGCGCTATCTCGCCGAACACTGGTCGGGACCGACCGACGCCGGGACCCGGCGCATCCTCGGCGACCCGGCGCACAAGGTCGTCAACGCGTATCTCTATCGCGCCGAAGAGGCCACCGCGTGCTGGGCCGCGATCACGGCGCCGGTGCTGTGGATCATGGCGCGCGACTCGGACTACGCGAAGCGGATGGACGCGCTGCCGGGCTATGCCGAACGCGTCGCGTCGATCGCCAACGTCGAGCGGCTGTGGGTCGACGACGCGGGTCACATGCTGCATCACGATCAGCCGGAACTGCTGGCCGAGGCGATCGAACGATTCTTCTGCTGATCGCCGTGCCGCGCCGCAGCGTAAAATGACGCGATGTTCTCCCTCCGCCCGCGCCGCGACTCCGCGCCGCTCAACGCCGACCTGCATTGCCACTCCAGCGTTTCCGACGGGACGCTCGAGCCCGCCGCGCTCGCGCGCCGCGCGCACGAGAAGGGCGTCCAGCTCTGGGCGTTGACCGATCACGATGAACTCGGCGGGCTGGCCGCGGCTGCGGAGGCGGCCGGTGCGCTCGGGCTGCCGTTCGTTCCCGGCGTCGAGATCTCGGTCACGTGGCGGACCGAGACGCTGCACATCGTCGGCCTGCGGATCGACCCGGCCAACGCGACGCTGCAGGACGGGCTCGAGAAGACGCGGTCGGGGCGCACGAACCGCGCGCGCGCGATCGCGGCGGAACTCGCGATCGCCGGCATCCCGGACGCGTTCGAAGGGGCGCTGAACTACGTCGGCAATCCGGACCTCATCGGCCGCGCCCACTTCGCGCGTTACATCGTCGAGATGAATCGCTGCGACGACGTCAAGGAGGTCTTCACGAAGTATCTCGTCTCGGGGAAGCCCGGTTATGTCCCGATGCAGTGGGCCGCGCTCGAGGACGCGGTCGGCTGGATCCATGCGGCGGGCGGCGTCGCGGTCATTGCGCATCCGGGCCGCTACCGGCTGAACGACGCCGGACAGCGCGAGCTGTTCACGCAGTTCCAGGACCTCGGCGGCGAGGCGATCGAGGTCGTCACCGGCAGCCACACGAACGACCAGTTCCGCAAGTTCGCCGGCTTCGCGAAGGAGTTCGGCTTCCTCGCGTCGCGCGGGTCGGACTTCCACGGCCCCGACGAGAGCCGCTTCGATCTCGGCACGCTGCCGCCGCTTCCCGATTCGGTCGTGCCGGTCTGGCGCGACTGGTAGTCCCCGTATCCCGGTCCGTCGCGGCGGCTGTCAGCGCCGCGCGATGGATGCACGTTGCTCCCGGATGTCCCAATACTTCGCCCCGCATCCCGAGAACCCGCAGCCGCGGCTGATCAAGCAGGCCGCACAGATCGTCCGCGACGGCGGGGTGGTCGCATTGCCGACCGACTCGTGCTACGCGATCGCCTGTCAACTCGACGACAAGGATGCGGTGACGCGGCTGCGTCGCATCCGCGGCATCGACGACAAGCATCACCTCGCGCTGCTGTGCCGCGACCTGTCCGAGATCGCGCTGTACGCGCAGGTCGACAACGTGCAGTACCGTCTGCTGAAGTCGACGACGCCGGGCCCGTACGTGTTCATCCTGCCCGCCACCCGCGAGGTGCCGAAGCGGGTCTCGCATCCGTCGCGGAAGACGATCGGGCTGCGCGTGCCGGCGAACGCGATCACGCAGGCGTTGCTCGAAGAACTCGGCGGGCCGTTGCTGTCGAGCACGCTGATCCTGCCCGGCGAGACCGTGCCGCTGAACGACGGCGAGGAGATCCGCCGTCGCCTCGAGCACGCGATCGACCTCGTCCTCGACGGCGGCGCCTGCGGCATCGAGCCGTCGACCGTCATCGATCTGACCGGCGCGGCCCCGCAACTGGTGCGCGCGGGCGTCGGCGACCTCGCGCCGTTCGGGATCGAGCTGTCCGCGATCGATTGACGGGAACGGCATGCGCCCGCGGGACGCGATGCTGCGCGGCATCGCGCAGATAGAATGACCCATGAATGACATCAGCGGCACCATCCAGACGATCACGATCTGGGCCATTCCGGTCATCTTCGCCATCACCCTCCACGAAGCGGCGCACGGCTACGTCGCGAAGTACTTCGGCGACGCCACCGCCTACCTGCAGGGCCGCGTCACCCTCAATCCGCTCAAGCACATCGACCCGATCGGCACGATCGCGATGCCGCTCGTGCTCGCGCTGCTGCCGTTCGGCTTCATCTTCGGCTACGCGAAGCCGGTGCCGGTCAACTTCGCGAACCTGCGCGACCCGAAGCGCGACATGATCTGGGTGGCGCTCGCCGGTCCCGCGGTCAACCTCGTGCAGGCCCTGCTGTGGGTCGTGGCCTACGTCGTGCTGGTCCGCGCCGGCGTGCAGGAGCCGTTCTTCCGCGAGATGGCCGAGGCGGGCTTCCGGGTCAACTGCATCGTCTGTGCGTTCAACCTCATCCCGGTGCCGCCGCTCGACGGTGGCCGCGTCGCGATGGGCGTGCTGCCGCTCCGCGCGTCGATCGCGTACGGCCGGATCGAGCCGTACGGGTTCTTCGTCGTGCTCGCGCTGGTCGCGACCGGCGTCCTGAACGTGTGGATGACGCCGGTCGTCACGGTGCTGCAGGCGTTCCTCGGCCTGCTCGTCAGCCCGCTCTGGTAGTTCGAAGCCGCCGGCGCTTCGCCGGCGTTCCTCACTCTTCGCGAGACCTGCGTCATGGCACCTGAACGTGTCCTCTCCGGCATGCGCCCGACCGGCGCGATGCACATCGGCCATTACCACGGCGCGTTGAAGAACTGGGTCCGCCTGCAGGACGAGTACCCGTGCTTCTTCTTCGTCGCCGACTGGCACGCGCTGACGACCGCCTACGACGAGATCGACATCATCGAGAAGAGCGTCTGGGAGATGCTGACCGACTGGCTCGCCGCGGGCCTCGACCCGGAGCGTTCGACGATCTTCATCCAGTCGCGCGTCATCGAGCATGCCGAGCTGGCGCTGCTGCTCGGCATGACGACGCCGCTCGGCTGGCTCGAACGCATGCCGACCTACAAGGACCAGATCGA
>CAXTDA010000355.1:0-4530 GCA_964242935.1 uncultured Burkholderiaceae bacterium
CGCTCGTCCTCGGCACTCCCGGTCGCGCGCGCCTGCGCGAGCTCGCGCTCGTGCATGCGGACGATCCGGTCCTCCGGCGTGAACAACAGCTCGACCGACTGGCCGATCACCTCTTCCTCGTCATAGCCGAACGCATCGCGTGCGCCGGCGTTCCACGTCTGCACGATGCCGTGCTCGTCGAGCGTGACGATGATGTAAGAACGTACCGACTCGGCGGCGATCCGCAGGCGTTCCTCGTTGTCGCTCACCTTGCGCTCCGCAAGGACCCGCGACGTGATGTCGACGAACGTCATCACCGCCCCTTCGATCTTGTTGTCGGTCGTGCGATACGGAATCACGCGCGAGAGATAGAACCGGCCGTTCTGATCGCGGGCCTCGCGCTCGATCACCTGCAACGTGCGGAACGCCTCCTCGGCATCGGCGGTCACGTCGTCCGAGCGAAGCTGATGCGTGATGTCGAGCAGCGACCGGCCGACGTCGCCGTCGATGAGATTGAAGAGCGCAGTCGCCCGTGGCGTGAAGCGCTTGATGCGCATCTGCGCGTCGACGAAGACCACGGCGATGTCGGTCGATGCGATGAGGTTCTGCAGGTCGTCGTTGATCTGGACGGTCTCGTCGACCTTGATCTTCAGCTCGGCGTTGACCGTCGTGAGCTCCTCGTTGAGCGCCTGCAGTTCCTCCTTGCTGGTCTCCAGTTCCTCGGACGCGGAGCGCATCTCCTCGTTGATCGCCTGCAGCTCCTCGTTCGACGCCTTCAGCTCGGACGTCGTCGTATCCGATTGACGGATCGTGTCGCGCAGGTAGACCTTCAGTTGCGCGACCTCGGCCTCGAGTTGCTCGTACGGGACCCTGGCCGTCGACGACCCGACGTCGGTCGCCAACGGCAGCATCGCGTCGCGGAAGTCCTGCAGCGTGACGAGCGCGTAGTCGGCATCGTCGCCGTCGCGAAACGGCTGGATGCCGATCACGATGCGTCG
Source organism: uncultured Burkholderiaceae bacterium (assembly GCA_964242935.1). GTDB lineage: Bacteria > Pseudomonadota > Gammaproteobacteria > Burkholderiales > Burkholderiaceae_D > CAHJXF01. Next base: position 978 of record CAXTDA010000355.1, read on the forward strand.
CCTCGCGCCGTCGGGCGTCACCATCGACGCGCGGATCGCGACCGGCTCGCGGACCTGCTGCGCGCGGAACACGGCGGTGCTCATCTCGCTTCGCAACTCGGGTTGCGTGTTCGCGACGAGTTCGTGGGTCGGCGTGCCGCCGCTGCGGACGAAGAACGCCGCGGCGCCCGGCGACATGTGGAGGATCTGCCCGTCACCGTCGATCAGGACACTAGGCGACGCGAACTGCTCCAGCGCCCAGCGATGCCGGTCGACGTTCTCGGCGTCCCTTCGGTTGGTCGTCAACCTCTGCTGCACCGGCGGCGGCGCACCCCGGTCCATCACGAGGTTCGACACCGGCACCGTCCGGCGCGCGGTTGCCGCCGAGTCGTTCTCGAAGATGCGATGCTGCTTGTCGACCAGTCGGAAGCCCGAGCCGGGCGCATCGGCCGACTCGGACGAGCCGAGAAAGAGGCAGCCGCCGGCGCGCAGCGCGAACCGGGCCGTCTCGATGATGGTTGTTTGCGCTTCCGCGTCGAGATAGATGAGCAGGTTGCGGCACGCGATCAGGTCGAGCCGCGAGAACGGCGGGTCGGACAGCACGTTGTGGACGGCGAACAGCACCGACTCGCGGATCGCCTTGACGACCCGGTAGCGATCGCCTTCCTTCTGGAAGAAACGGCGCAAACGAGCCGGCGTCAGATCGTTCGCGATCCCTTCCGGATAGATGCCGGCGCGCCCGACGGCGACCGCGCGTTCGTCGATGTCGGTCGCGAACACCTGCACCTGCGGCGGATCGTCGAGCGTCTCGGCGTGCTCGCGCAGCAGCATCGCGAGCGTGTAGGCTTCCTCGCCGCTCGCGCAGGCGGCGATCCAGACGCGCACGACGTCGCCGCCGGCGCAACGGGCGAAGAGGGCGGGGATCACCTTCGTCATCAACGCGTCGAACGCTTCGGGGTCCCGGAAGAAGCGCGTGACGCTGATCAGCATGTCCTGCAGCAGTGCGGCCGTCTCGGCCGGATGGCTCTCGAGAAAGTCCCGATAGGCGGGAAGGTCAGGCAACGCGTTGACCTGCAGCCGGCGTTCGAGACGCCTGAGGACGGTCGCCCGCTTGTAATGACGGAAGTCGTGCCGGGTCCGCTGGTGCAGCAGCCCGAGCGTCGTGCGCAACGCCTGTTCGGCACTCTGCTGCGCGTCGGTGTCCCGAGGCGTCCTCACCGCGTGGATCAGCGCCGCACCGATCGGCAGGCGGATGCGCTGCACGTTCTTCCACATCGCCGCGAGACAGGCGGGCATGTCGGCGACCGGCAGCACGAAGTCGACCCGTCCCGTCGCAATGGCCGCGCGCGGCATGCTGTCGTACTCGGCGTCCGACGGCGACTGCGCGAGCGCTACGCCGCCGCACTCGTTGATCCGTTGGACGCCGAGCGCGCCGTCGCTGCCGAGACCCGAGAGGACGATCGCGAACGCGCGATCCATGTGGGCTTCGGCGAGCGTCCTGAGGAACAGGTCGACCGCGACGTGCGGCCCGCCGCTTCGCGTCGGCTCGCGGACCGACAGGTGCCCGTCGTCCATGTTGAGATCCTTGTTCGGCGGGATCACGTAGACGTGGTCGGCTTCGAGCGCCATGCGTTCGTTGACCTGCACGACGCGCAGCGCCGTCACGCGCTGCAGGATCGCCGCGACGTGGCTCTCGTGGTTCGGCGACAGGTGGAGGATGACGACGAACGCCATCCCGCAAGGCGCGTCGACCCGCTCGAAGAAGCGCGTCAACGCGGCGATGCCGCCGGCGGAAGCGCCGATGCCGACGACCGGGTACGGCAGGTCGCTCTTCGCGACGACGGGATCGGTCGTATTCGATTCGGGACCGGTATCGGAGGTCAAGTCGCTGCTTTCGGGTAGGCCGGTCCGTCGGGCGACGGACCGGGACAACGTGGATGAAGGATCCGATGCCGCTCGCCCGGGAGTGCCGGCCCGGTGAAGGATGACGCACCGACGCCGCGAAGAGCGTCGACCGTGCGCCCCGTCGAAGTGAACTTCAATCAGCCGACGACCAGTGCTGGGCGCGTCGCTTGCTGAGCTTTGCGGCAAACGACGACCGGACACCCGCGATGGTATGGCGCCTGCTCTATCTCGTCGCCGCGATCCGTCTGCTGGGCCGCGGCCGACCGAAAGCGACGTCCGGTGCGCGTGTCGCGACCGACCGAATCGTCGGATAACGGGTTTCAGCCGACGGGCGTCGTCACGAAGAGCCGTTCCTGAGCGGGTCGGCGGCGGTTCGGCCGGTCGCATAGCGACGACCCTTCCAGGCGCTGGTCCGGCCGAGGACGTGGCGAAGCGTCGCCTGCCACTGGATCAGCAGCACGCAGCAGGCACCGAGCGGGTGGAGCAGCGCATCGAGCGGACGCTGGACGAGCCGCCTCGCGAGCAACAGGCGAAGCGCCAGGTTCGCCGCGACGCCGGCGCCGCTCGCCAGCGCGAGCGTCGGCGACGCCTCCACGGCCGAAGCGACCAGCAGCGGCCACGGCAGGACGTGTCCGAGCGTCAGCAGCACGGTCCACACCCCGATCGCCACCGGCGTCGCCATCCCTTCGCCGGCACTCTTGCCGAAGCCGTGCCATACGCTCGCCCCGTCGGTGTACATGCGGCAGCTCGCGAGGTCGGTCCCGTCGAACAGGTCGGTGTCCCAACCGGCTCTCCGGAACGTCCGCGGGAGGCTCAGGCCGTCGTGGCGGGACCACGGCGTCGCGGCATGGCCCCGCGATTCGAGGTAGGCCGCCCGCCGCGCGACCATCCACTGGCCGCAACCGGCCGCGAACGCGGGGTCGCGGCTCTGCCGCATGCGCGCCATCGGCAGGTAGCCGAGCAGCAGCACGTGGATCCACGGGACGACCAGGCGCTCGCCGAGCGACCCCGTGACTTCGCGCGGGAAACCGCTGACGAGGCCGCGGCGGGCGTCGACGATCAGCGCCGCCGCGGCGCGCGACGCCGCCGCCGGCTCGAGGCGCACGTCGGCGTCGATGAACATCAGCACGTCGTGCGCAGCGGCTCCCGCGAGCTGCCAGCAGGCGAACTGCTTGCCGGCCCAGCCGTCGGGCAGCGCGCCCGAGCGCACCAGCCGCAGTCGTCGATCGTCGTTCGCCATCCGCTGCACGATCTCGGCCGTCCCGTCGCTCGACTGGTCGTCGAGGACCACGACCTCGACCGCCACGCCGCGACTCGCGAGCGCCCGTTCGACCGTCTCACGGATGTGGTGCGCCTCGTTCCGCGCCGGAATCAGGATCGACACGGCGGTGCCGGGCGCGGCCTCGTCGGTCGGACGATCGAAACCGGCCTTGCCGCGGCGCAGGTTCGCGAGCGCGACCAGCAACGGCAGCACGGCGAACGGCATGGCGAGCGCCGCAAGCACCAGCGCCGCGTTCATTTCGCGCGCGACCGGTCGCCGCGGCCGTGTGCCGCGTCGAAGCGGCGCCCGGCGGTCCAGGCCGCGAGCCGGCGACCGGCGTCGTAGAGGCCGCCCACGCCGACCTTGCCGTCGAGCAGCGACGCGAAGCCTGCCGGGTCGCGCCGCATC
>CAXTDA010000356.1:0-4519 GCA_964242935.1 uncultured Burkholderiaceae bacterium
TGATGGCGCTCGTGGTGTTCCTCGGGATGAAGCTCGCGAGCGATGCCGGGTTCACGCGCGAGGCGGTCGAGGAACGCGTCGCCGACATCGTGATGGGTTCGTCGATCGCGATCCTCGGGACGCTGTTCGCGTTCCGGAAGCGCGATCGGGTCGCGGCGGGCTGACCGTCGACTGAAGCCGCAACAGGCCGGTGGCCCCATCGGTCGATCGTCGTACGGCGACGACCGTGCTCAGATCGCGAGCAGCCGCTCGACCAGCGCCGATGGCTTCGAATGCAGGATCAGCAGCGCATGCGTCGCGCGCGTCATCGCGACGTAGAGCAGCCGCGCCACTTCCTCGAGCGTCTGGGACTTCCACGGCAGGTCGCCGATGCCGAGCACCGCGACTCCGGGGAACTCGAGCCCCTTCACCCCATGCAGCGTCATCACGTGCACGTGATCGCCGACGAAGTCCGGTGCGAGCGACTTGTCGCCGAGCAGCATCCGGTGCGGGATTTCCTCGCGCGTCAATGCCTTCGCGATCGGCTCGCGCCAGTTGCGCTTGCCGGGCGCGAGCACCACCAGGTCGCGCCATGCGTAGCCGGCGCGATGCTTCTCGGCCAGCCACTCGGCCGCGGTATCGGCCTCGTCGTTCGCGTTGACGCGCCGTTGCACGATCGGCTCGACGCCGCGACGGCCCGACGACTCGGGCAGCATCGTCGTCGGCAAGCCGGCCTCGTCCTCGTACGGCTCGGCCAGGATGTCGGACGCGAAGCGTCGCGCGAACGCGCAGATCTCGCTGGTGTTGCGGTAGTTGAGCTTCATCACGGTCGTGCGGCCCTGCGCCTCGATGCCGAGCTTCGACCACACCGGCGTCTTCTTGTCGCCGTAGATCGCCTGCGCGTTGTCGTAGACGATGAACAGCGAACGCGTCTCGGCGCTGACCATCCGCGCGGCGAGCCGTAGCCACGCGTGCTCGAAGTCGTGGGCCTCGTCGATCAGCACGGCATCGTACTGGCCGTCGGGGATCAGCCCGGCGTCGACCGCCTCGATCATCCGGTCGACGATCGCCGCGAACAGCGCGTCCTCGGTCCCGAAGTCCTCGCGTCGCGGCACGGGCAGGTCGTATTGCACCAGCATCCTCCGGCACCAGCGGTGGAACGTATGGACGAGGACGCGGTCCTCGATGCCGCGATCCTGCATCTGTGCCTCGAGGCGCGCCGCGAGCGCGGTCGCGTAGCAGAGCACCAGCACCGGTCGCGTCGCGACCTTCGCGACCTGTTCCGCGCGGAACGTCAGCAACATCGTCTTGCCCGACCCCGCGACACCGCGAACGATGCGGTGACCTTCGCCGATGCTGCGGGCGAGCTGCTCCTGCTGCAGGTCCATCACCCGCAGCAGGCGATCGTCGCGGTCCTCGGTGTCGTCGACGAACAGCGCCTGCTGCCGATCGTTGCCGACGACGATCTCGGGGAAGACGAGCGCACGGATCCGGTCGATCTGCGGCACCGTGAGCGCGGGGACGAGCCGCGGCGAGACCATCCGCCACAGGGCCGCGCGGAAGGCCTCGGCGTCGACGGTCTCGGTCATCTCGTCGCGGCACAGCACGCGCGACGTCGCGATCACATGGCGCAGGTCGGTCGCGTCGAACTGCTTTCGCGTGACGTTCGTGAAGACGACGCCGAAGCCGAACGGCACCGCGAGCTTCCCGGCATACGGACTTCCCGGCGGACAACGCAGCAGCGGATCGCGTTCGAGCACGTCCTTGACCGCGAACAGGTACTCGCGCACCTGTTCGATGGGGTTCGCCTTCGTCACGAGACCGCGCGACGTGACGAGTTGCACCTGCAGCTTGTCGGCACGCGCGATCGCGTCGATCCGCCAGTCCTTCACCTCGAGCACCAGCAGGCCCTGATGCGGATGCAGGATCAGGAAGTCGGGATGACGGCCGCGCGGGCCGACCGGCACGTTGTGCCAGACCAGCGCGTTGTCCTCGAGCTTCTCACCGAGCCGTTCGGCGACGCGCTGTTCGCCGCTGCTGTCGAACCGGGCGGCGCCGAGCCGCGGAATGAGTACGGCCATCGATTCGTTTTTCAGGGCGGCGAGCGACGCCGCCGTGCCCGGTCCGCGAAGAAGAGCAGGGTTCGACTCGCGTCGCGCAGGACGAGCGCGGAGCGCCATTTTCGGCAATGCACGCTACGATACCCGCTGAGGAGACCAGGGGAGTCGCGTTCATGGCATTGCTGATTGGGGTACCGAAGGAAACGGCCGCGGGGGAGAAGCGAGTCGCCACCGTGCCCGATGTGGTCGAGAAACTGATCAAGCTGGGGTTCTCCGTCGCCGTGGAAAGCGGCGCCGGCGACGCGGCGAACTTCGCGGACGACACCTACCGGGCGGCGGGTGCGGAGGTGGTGCCCGATGCAGCCGGGATCTGGTCCCGGTCCGACATCGTGTTGAAGGTCCGCGCGCCGAGCACGGACGAAGTGGCGTCGTTGCGCGAAGGGAGCACGCTGATCGGCTTCATCTGGCCGGCGCAGAACCCCGAGCTGATGCAGGCACTGGCGGCCAGGAAGGTCACCGTGCTGGCGATCGATGCGTTGCCGCGCCAGCTGTCGCGCGCGCAGAAGATGGACGCGCTGACCTCGATGGCCGGCATCAGCGGTTACCGGGCCGTCATCGAGGCGGCCAATGCCTTCGGCCGCTTCTTCAACGGGCAGATCACCGCCGCCGGCAAGATCCCGCCGGCCAAGGTCTTCATCGCGGGTGCCGGGGTCGCCGGCCTCGCCGCCATCGGGACGGCCGCGAACCTGGGCGCGATCGTGCGCGCCAACGACACACGGGCCGAGGTCGCCGACCAGGTGGTCTCGCTCGGCGGCGAGTTCGTGAAGGTCGACTACGAGGAGGAAGGCTCAGGCGGCGGCGGTTACGCGAAGGTGATGAGCGAAGGGTTCCTCGCGGCGCAGCGCGCGATGTACGCGCAGCAGGCGAAGGAGGCCGACATCATCATCACGACGGCGTTGATCCCCGGCAAGCCCGCGCCGCGGCTGATCACCGCCGAGATGGTGCAGAGCATGAAGCCGGGCAGCGTGATCGTCGACATGGCCGCCGAACAGGGCGGCAACTGCGAGCTCACGGTGCCGGACCAGGCCGTCGTCCGCCACGGCGTGACGATCGTCGGCTACACCGATCTGGTCAGCCGCCTCGCGAAGCAGTCGAGCACGCTGTATGCGACCAACCTGTTCCGGTTGACCGAGGAGCTCTGCAAGACGAAGGACGGCGTGATCAACGTCAACATGGACGACGACGCGATCCGCGGCCTGACCGTCATCAAGGACGGCAGCATCACGTGGCCCGCGCCGCCGCTCAAGTTGCCGGCACCGCCGCCGAAGCCGAGCGCCACGCCGGTCGCTGCGCCGAAGGGCCACGGCCACGGCGCGAGCGAGCCGATGTCGGCGAAGTCGCTGGCCACGGTGTTCGGGGTCGGCGCGCTGCTGTTCGTGCTCGTCGGCCTCTACGCGCCGGCGACCTTCCTGTCGCATTTCACGGTGTTCGTGCTGGCCTGCTTCATCGGGTACATGGTGGTCTGGAACGTGACCCCGTCGCTGCACACGCCGCTGATGAGCGTGACCAATGCCATCTCGTCGATCATCGCGATCGGCGCGCTGGTCCAGGTGGCGCCGCCCCTGACGGGCGGCGTGGCGGACCGACCCAGCACGCTGATCCTGGGCCTGGCCGTGTTCGCGCTCGCGCTCACCGCCGTCAACATGTTCGGTGGCTTCGCGGTCACGCGTCGCATGCTGGCCATGTTCCGCAAGTAAGAATAACAATGACCTCGCGACCATGACTTCCAGCCTGGCCTCCGTCTCGTACATCGCCGCCACCATCCTCTTCATCCTCAGCCTGGGCGGTCTCGCCAATCCCGAGACCGCGCGTCGAGGCAACCTGTTCGGCATGATCGGCATGGCCATCGCCGTGCTGGCCACGGTGCTCGGCCCGCGCGTCACGGCCGCCGGCATCGGCTGGATCATCGGAGCCCTCGCCGTCGGCGCCTTCATCGGCCTCTTCGCGGCGAAGAAGGTGCAGATGACGCAGATGCCCGAGCTCGTCGCGTTGATGCACAGCTTGGTGGGCCTGGCTGCCTGCCTGGTCGGCTTCGCGAGCTATGTGGACACCTCCACCGTGTTCGCGACCGAAGCCGAGAAGGCGATCCATGAAGTCGAGATCTACATCGGCATCTTCATCGGCGCCGTCACCTTCTCGGGGTCGCTGATCGCGTTCGGCAAGCTCTCCGGCAAGATCGGCGGCAAGCCGTTGCTGCTGCCCGGGCGCCATCTGCTGAACCTGGTCGGACTGTTGCTGGTGATCTGGTTCGGTCGTGCGTTCCTGCTCGCGCCCGACATCCAGGCCGGCCTGACGCCGCTGTTGATCATGACGGTGATCGCGCTGCTGTTCGGCGCGCACCTGGTGATGGCGATCGGCGGCGCCGACATGCCGGTCGTCGTCTCGATGCTCAACAGCTACTCGGGCTGGGCGGCGGCGGC
>CAXTDA010000357.1:0-4512 GCA_964242935.1 uncultured Burkholderiaceae bacterium
ACCCCCGGCGGCCTCCGTCCGGCGGGGGGGCCCCCCCGCTGCCCAGCGATGGGCGGACGCCCGGCGGCCGCCGCTTCGTGGTCTGCGAGGTCCTGCTGGTCCACGACTGCGGGCCCGACGGATCGGATCGCGCCATCGAGCGGCTGGCGGCCGAGCATCCGTTCGTGAGGCCGGTCTGGCTGTCGCGGAACTACGGTCAGCATGCGGCGACGCTGGCCGGCATGGCGGGTGCGATCGGCGAATGGGTCGCGACGATCGACGAGGACGGGCAGCAGGACCCGGGCGACATCGCGACGATGCTCGATCGCGGCGTCGACCATCGTCTTCAACTGGTTTACGCGCAGCCGGTGAATCCCCCGCCGCACGGCTGGATGCGGAACGCGTTCAGCCGCACGGCCAAGGCGATCGCGTCGAAGATCCTCGGCAACGACCAGATCGGTCGCTTCAACAGCTTCCGGCTCGTCGACGGCGAAATCGCCCGCACGCTGGCCGCCTATTGCGGCAACGGGGTGTATCTCGACGTCGGGCTGTTCTGGGTCACCTCGCGGATCGGCCATGCGCCGATCCGGCTTCGCAACGAGATGGGCCGGCCGTCCGGCTACTCGTACTTCCGGCTTCTCGGCCACTTCTGGAACCTGATCCTCACGACCGGTACGCGGCCGCTTCGCCTGATCACGCTGATGGGCGTCGGCTCGATGGCGCTGGCGATCGTGATCGGGGGGTTCGCGCTGTACGGCCACCTGATGGGACGCATCCCGGTGCAGGGGTGGGCCTCGCTGGTGATCGTCGTCGCGTTCTTCTCGGGAAGCATCCTGATGGCGCTCGGCGTGATCGCCGAGTACCTCGCGGTGACGATGGGCATCGTGATGGGGAAGCCGTTGTACGTGATCAGCACGAAGCCGACCCGGATCGGACCCGAACGATGAGCCGCTCATGACCGGTTCCACCCAGCCGCTGGTTTCGATCTGCATCCCGTCGTACAAGGGAGCGGCCTACCTGCCGGCGACGATCGAATCGGTCCTCCGGCAGTCGCACTCGAACTTCGAGTTGCTGATCGTCGACGATGCGTCGCCCGACGATACGGCGGCGGTCGTCGCGCGCTACGACGATCCGCGCGTCCGCCTGATCCGGAACGCGCGCAACGTCGGGCCGCAAGGCAACTGGAACCGTTGCCTGCAGCTGGCGACCGGCAAGTACTACAAGCTGCTTCCGCAGGACGACCTGCTGGAACCCGATTCGCTGGCAGAGCATGTGGCCATCCTCGAAGCGGACCGGCGGGGCGAGCTGGCGCTCGTGTTCGGTTCCCGGCTCGTCATCGATCACGAGGGGCGCAGCATCTTCCAGCGCGGGCTGTCGGCTTCTTCGCTCGGACGCATCGACGGACGCCGACTGGTCCGTCGCTGCGTCAGCGCCGGGACCAACCTGATCGGCGAGCCGGGCAACGGACTGATGCGTCGCTCTCTCGCCTCGCGGATCGGTGCTTACAATACCGAGCACCCGTATCTGGTCGACCTCGATTACTGGTTTCGCGCGCTCGCCTGCGGCGACGGCTATTTCACCGGGAAGCGCAGTTCCAGCTTCCGGATCTCGCGGGGGTCGTGGAGCGTCGCGCTGGTACGCCATCAACTGGACGACTTCAAGGGTTTCGTCGAGAAGTACGCGGCCGACGCGTCGTACGGCATCACGCGCGCCGACAAGGTCCTCGGCTTCGCCAGGGCGAGACTGAACACGATCGGACGGGCGTTGATCTACAGATCCATCCTCAGCAAGCGAACCTGACCGGATGATGAAGCAACGCGAAATGGTCGTCTGTCAGCTGCCTCGTCGGAATGAGCCGCCTTGTTGAATAAGATCGCCCGGTCCGACATCAGCCAGTTCGCGAGGTTCGTCGTCGTTGGCGTCGTCAACACGGCGTTCAGTTATGCGATCTACGCGGCGCTCCTCTACTTCGGACTGAACTACGCGCTGGCCAACCTGATCGCGCTCGTCGTCGGGATGCTCTTCAGCTTCAAGACGCAGGGTTCGCTCGTCTTCGCGAACTCGGAGAACCGGCGCATCTTCCGCTTCGTGTTCGTGTGGACGGCGATCTACGCCATCAACGTCCTCGTCATCACGCGCTTCATCGCGTTCGGGTTCGACTCGTACGTCAGCGGCGCGCTGGCCATTCCGATCGCGACGGTGCTTTCGTACCTCGCGCAGAAATTCTTCGTCTTCCGGTCGTCGGCGATCGACCGCGAACGGCCCGATTGAGCGACCGGATGGGCGCGAGCAACGGACCCGGACCCGGTCGGCTCGACGCGCGGATCGGCCTCGTGCGGACGCTGTCGCTGGCGGCGCTCGTCGGCTTTGCCTGGTTCTGGCACTTCCGCACCACAGGCGTCGTCTCGCTGCCGGCGTTCGCGCTGCTCGCGGCGTGCGTGATCGCCTGCGCGCTGTTCGGTGGTGCTTTCGTGCGGGCGACGGTCGGCATCGTCGCCTGGCCGATCGGCATCGCCTACGAGGTCCTCGCCGGCTTCCTGATCGGCAACACGCTGCTGTTCCTGTTGACGCTCGCATCGCCGCTCGGGATCGAGGTGCATCTAGCGGCAGTCGGGGCGATCGCCGTGGTCCTGCGGCTGGTCCATTGGCGCGCGTCCGGCGCGGCACGCGAACTGAACGGGGAGTTGGGTTCGCTCGCCTGCATCGTGTTCTCGGGCGCCGCGGCGACGCTGTGGGTCCACGACCAGCAGCCGATGATCGCGACCGGTGACGGGCGGTCGGTCTTCACGGTGTGGATCGACGTCTTCGTCCACGTTCGCGAGATCAGCGCGTTCGCGCAGGCGCACGGTCTCGGGTCGCTTTCCGACATCAAGCTCGCCGGCGTCCCCGCGGCCGCCTATCACTTCGCGAGCTACATGATTCCTGCGGCGCTGAACGCGGTGGCGCGGACCAGCGCGTTCGACAGCTACGCCGCGTTCCAGCTTCCCTTCGGGATCCTGCTCGTCGGCGTCGCCGGTTACGCGATGACGGCCGGCGTCCTCAGGACCACCTGGCCCGCGGTGATTGCGTCGGCGGCGCTCGTCTCGTTGCCCGACGCGTACCAGCAGGGCTTCGACGTCCGGCTCCTGTCGTTCCACTTCATGTCGCAGGTCAATCTCGGGATGCTGTACGGAATCGCGTGCATCGCGACCGCCTGGCTCTTCATGATCGAGGGCTGTCGTCGCGGCCGCCTTGCCGGCATCGCGATCGCCTACGCGCTGCTCGCCGTGTGCCTGACCTACAAGGCCCACCTGTTCGTCGCCAATGCGCTGCTCCTGTTGCTCTACCCCTGCGCGCTGTTCGGACGATTCCGCCTGCACTGGCGGTTGCTGGTCGCGGTCGCGATCACGCTCGTCTTCGTGAAGGTGGTTGCGATCTCGCAGGCGTCGCCGCGCGTTCCCGTGCTGCGGCTCGACGGGTCGGGCCTGGGCGAGTACGTCGACATCCTGATGGGCTGCTTCGACGCGGGCCGCGCGAAGGAGGCGTTCGACTCGCTCTACCACCGACCGTGGCCGCACGCCGTCCGCGGCTTGCTCGCCGCGTCGCTGATCCTCTTCGCGTCCTTCGGTCTCTGGACGTTCGCCGCACCGATTGTCTTCTGGCGGTCGCGGCGAAGCCTCGATCCGCGCGTCGTCGGGTTCGTCGCGCTGATCGTCGGCAACTATCTGGTCATGTCGACGATGCTCGCGCTCGACGATCGCGGCATCGGCTCGAAGGAGGAGTTCCTGAACCGGCCGCATGCCTGGGCCTACTTCGTCGTCGTGCTGTTCGTGGTGGCCGCCGCGATGCTGCGACTCGGCGCGACGCCGGGTCCGCCCCGCTGGGCGAAGTGGTCAACGGTGCCGGTCGGCCTGGCCGCGCTGCTCGGCGTCCACCGACTGGCGCCCGACCTGCAGACGTTCCCGGGCTGGGATCACTACGACACGTATGCGGGGTTCAACTCGGCGCCCGCCTGCCTGACGCGATCGGCGCAATACATCCGGGGACAAGGACGGACCAGCGACGTCATGCTCGATTCGCGGTTCGATCAGCGCCTCGTCGCGAGCGCGCTCGCGGAACGCCAGAGCTTCGTCTCGACGGCCGTGTTCGGTGGCCATACCGCCGTCGTGACGATGCGGTCCGGGCTCGTGAAGGCCCTGCAGGCGACCGGCGACCCGGCGGCGCTCCGCGCGTTCGCGCACGACAACGGCATCGCCTGGTACCTGCTGCATCCCGAGGACGTCGGGTCGCTCGACACGCGCTTCCTCGACGAGGCGGCGTTCCGCTGCGACGGCTATCGCGTCTTCCGCTTCCCGACCTGATCAGCCCGCCAGCGCCCAGCGCGGTCTGACGCCGAAGCCGAGGCCGCCGGCCGCCGGCAGGCCATCGCGCTCGATCCGCAACGCGCCCGCGAGCGCGATCATCGCGCCGTTATCGGTGCACCACTCGAGCGCCGGGAAGTGGACCTGCGCGCCGTGCGTCGCGGCGGTCGCCGCGAGCTCGGCGTGTTCGCGG
>CAXTDA010000358.1:0-4500 GCA_964242935.1 uncultured Burkholderiaceae bacterium
GAGTACCTCGCGTACATGCTGACCTACGACTCGGTGCATGGACGCTTCGACGGCCGCATGACGGTCGACGGCAACACGCTCATCGTCAACGGCATGCGGATCCGCCTGACGCAGGAGCGCGACCCCGCGAACCTGAAGTGGGCCGACGTCGGCGCGACGGTCGTGGTCGAGTCGACCGGCCTCTTCCTGACGAAGGAGACGGCCGAGAAGCACCTTGCCGCCGGCGCCGAGAAGGTCATCCTGTCGGCGCCGTCGAAGGACGACACGCCGATGTTCGTCTACGGCGTCAACGACAAGACGTACGCCGGCGAGGCGATCATTTCCAACGCGTCGTGCACGACGAACTGCCTCGCGCCCGTCGCAAAGGTGCTCAACGACAAGTGGGGCATCAAGCGCGGGCTGATGACGACCGTCCACGCGACGACCGCGACGCAGAAGACCGTCGACGGCCCGAGCAACAAGGACTGGCGCGGCGGCCGCGGCATCCTGGAAAACATCATCCCGTCGTCGACCGGCGCGGCGAAGGCGGTCGGCGTCGTGATCCCCGAGCTCAACAAGAAGCTGACCGGGATGTCGTTCCGCGTGCCGACCTCCGACGTCTCGGTGATCGACCTCACGGTCGAGCTCGTCAACGAAGCGACCTACGCCGAGATCTGCGCCGAGATGAAGGCCCAGTCGGAAGGCGCGATGAAGGGCGTGCTCGGCTACACCGAGGAGAAGGTGGTGTCGACCGACTTCCGCGGCGAGTCGATGACGTCGGTGTTCGACGCGGACGCCGGCATCGCGCTCGACAGCACCTTCGTCAAGGTCGTGTCGTGGTACGACAACGAGTGGGGCTACTCGAACAAGGTGCTCGAGATGGTGCGGGTGGTGGCCGCGTAGGACCGCTTACCGCCCGTCGTTCCCGCGAAGGCGGGAACCCAGCGGCGTGGGGTTGATCGGGCGACTTGCAAAAACACCCTGATCCGTCGTCGTCCGGCGAAGGCCGGGACCCGAGTTGCACCGGTGAGGTCGCGCCCCCCGACACTCAGCGCACGACCCGCGCCCAGGCCACCCGAAGTCGTCGCGCCCGATCCTCGAAAAGGAACGACGCGACCAGCGCAAGCAATCCGGCGACGAGGCCGGTCAACAGCGCCTCGGCCTGCAGCGTCCCGTAGTGGCTCTCATGCGAATACGCATCGCCGAGCGCGGTCAGCACGCCGACCAGCAACGCGTTGACGTACCGCTTGCGGAACTGGTCCTTGAGGCGCGTGAAGCTCAGCAACAGCACGAGCGCGCCGGTCACGAGACCGGTCCGCAACGCGATCTCCCAGTGCGCCGGGCTGACGACGTTCGCGAGGTTGCCCGGCATGCACGTCAGGCAGGCGCTGGTCGGCTGCCAGAAGCGCTGCACGACGAGTCGTGCCCGCAAGGCCCAGTCGTTCTGCCGCATCCCGTCTCCGTTGAACGCTAGTGATTCGTCCGCTTCGTCGAAGGCCGGTGAGCCGTATTACACGGCGCCCTCTTCCTTCCGCAGATGCGGGAACAGGATCACGTCGCGGATGTTCGGCGAGTCGGTCAGCAGCATGACCAGGCGGTCGATGCCGACGCCGCAACCGCCGGTCGGCGGCATCCCGTACTCGAGCGCGCGGATGTAGTCGGCGTCGTAGTACATCGCCTCTTCGTCGCCGGCTTCCTTCGCATCGACCTGGCTGCGAAAGCGCGCCGCCTGGTCCTCGGCGTCGTTCAGCTCGGAGAAGCCGTTCGCGATCTCGCGGCCGGTGATGAAGAGCTCGAAGCGCTCGGTGATGCCGGGGCGCGTGTCGGACTCGCGGGCGAGCGGCGACACCTCGACCGGATAGTCGACGATGTACGTCGGGTCCCACAGCAGGCTCTCGGCGGTCTCCTCGAACAGCGCGAGCTGCAACGCGCCGACGCCGGCGTTCGCGAGCGGCGGACGGTCGACGGCCGCGCCCTTCGTCCGCAGCTCGGCGCGGAGGAAGTCGGCGTCGCCCCAGTCGGCATCGATGTATCCCGGAAAATACTTCGCTATCGCGCCGGTGATCGTCAGCCGCTCGAACGGCTTCGACAGGTCGAGCGGCCGCCCCTGGTAGGTCAGCGTCGCGCTGCCGGTCGCCGCGATGGCCGCGTCGCGGATCAGGTCCTCGGTGAAGCGCATCAGCCAGCCGTAGTCCGTGTACGCGGCGTAGAACTCGAGCATCGTGAACTCGGGGTTGTGCCGGGGACTCACGCCCTCGTTCCGGAAATTGCGGTTGACCTCGAAGACGCGCTCGAAGCCGCCGACGACGAGCCGCTTCAGGTAAAGCTCGGGCGCGATGCGGAGCGACATCTGCATGTCGAGCGCGTTGTGATGCGTGAAGAACGGCTTGGCCGCGGCGCCGCCCGGGATCGGATGCAGCATCGGCGTCTCGACCTCGAGGAAGTCGTGGCCGGTCATGAAACCGCGGATCGCCGCCAGCGCCTTGCTGCGCGCGACGAACGTCTTTCGCGTCTCGTCGCTCGTGATCAGGTCGACGTAGCGCTGCCGGTACTTCATCTCTTGGTCGGCGAGCCCGTGGAACTTGTCGGGGAGCGGCCGCAGCGCCTTGGTCAGCAGGCGGATCGTGGTCGCCTTGATCGACAGCTCGCCGGCGCGCGTCTTGAACAGCGTACCGGTGGCCCCGACGATGTCGCCGAGGTCCCAGCGCTTGAAGTCGGCGTAGAGGTCCGCGCCGACCGCCTGGGTCTGGATATAGAGCTGGATCTGGCCGCTACCGTCCTGCACCGTCGCGAAGCTCGCCTTGCCCATCACGCGCTTCAACATCAGCCGGCCGGCGATCGAGACGACCGCGGTCTCGCCGTCGAAGTCCTCCGGCTCGCGGGCGTCGTTCGCGACATGCAGCGCCGCGGCCCGGTGCGTCGGCACGAAGTCGTTCGGGAACGCGACGCCCTTCGTCCGCAGCTCGGCGAGCTTGGCGCGGCGCTCGGCGATGATCCGGTTCTCGTCGTCGCTCGATCGTTCGACGGCGACGGGACCTGCAGTGGGCTCAACCATCGGGCGGGAAGAAGGCTTTCACTTTGAACCCGAGGCGGCGTGCGGCCCGGGCCTGGACGCGATCCGCGGTCGCGAATCCGGCACAACGGTAGTGCAGGGCAACGGCGAGGTGCAACGCGTCGAGCGCCCGCAACGCGACCGGTCGGCAACGCTCGAGGGCTGCTCGTCCCTCGACGAAGGCGCCGGGCGGCCAAGGCAGGACCTTGTAGACGTCTGCGGCCACCTCGCGATCGAATGCACCGATCGCGGAGCTGCGCTGACGGGCGTCGAGCAGGCCCATCCGGTGTCGACGATGGATTGCACAATGCAACTCGACCCCCGATAGCGGACTGACGCAACGGGTCGGAACGCTCTCTGCCCAGGCGACGAACAGGTCGCTGTCCGGTTCGGGCACGTAGGCCTTCAGCAGTGCCGACGTATCGATGTATTCCATCGCGCCGACGTCAGCGATCGGCCCGGAACGATTCCCAGTCGAATGGCGGCAGCATCGGCATGCTTGCCAGCGCCCTCCGTCGTTCGTCCGCCCAGGCCTTGCAACGCGCACGACGCTCGGCTTCGATCGCGACGCTGTCGGGCGCTTCGACCAACGGGACGACCTTCGCGAACGGCTTGCCGTGATGCGTCAACACCACTTCGCCGTCGGTCTCGAGCGCGGCCGCGATCGCTCCGTATCCTGCACGCATTTCGCGCACGCTGAACTCTCGCATTGCCGCCTCACGACCGTTGTGACACAGGGAAGGATTGTGTCACATCCGGCGCCAACGGCGCAATCGCTCCATGCGTCAAGCACTGCGGATATCGTCGATCTCCGCCGCACCGAAGTCGTCGCGATCGAGATACGCGAGGATCTTCCGCGCCGCATCCCCGGCGGAAACCAGCACGCCGTCGTCCTTCATTTTCGCGAAATACGCCGTCTGGGGAAACGCCACCGGATCGCGACTGCGCGCAAGGACCTGCATGCCGGTATCGATCACGCCGGGTGCGAGCGAGACGATGCGTGCCGCCCGGCCGACCGGCCGCGCCTCCTGCTCGGCCTTCACGCAGCGGGTGAACATGTCGAGCCCGGCCTTCGTCGCCGAATACACGCCGTTGCCGTCCATCGGCCGACGGCCGGACCCCGACGAGATGTTGACGATGCGGCGGTCCGCGTCGAGGCCGTCGGTGGCTGCGATGAAGCGCGCGGTGAACAGCATCGCCGCCGCGAGGTTGACGTTGAGCGCGGCCACGACCTCGGCGGCGCCGAGGCTCGACACCGGTCCCACCGGCTCGATCAGCGCCGCGTTGTTGATCAGCACGTAGCGCTTCGCATCGCGCGGCATGCCCGCGCAGATCGATGCGGCCAACGCATCGGTCGCCTCGGCATCGGCGAGGTCCTGCAGATACCAGTCGAGCCAGGCGCGGGGGGGGGGCGCCCCCCGGGGGGGGGGGGCGGGGGGGGGGGGGGGGGGGGGGCGGGCCCCCCCGGC
>CAXTDA010000359.1:0-4493 GCA_964242935.1 uncultured Burkholderiaceae bacterium
GTCTTCAGCTTGCAGAAGAAGTGCGCGACCTCGGTCTTGATGCCGCCGTTGCCGGCGACGTAGATCTCCCAGCCCGAGTCGACGCCGATGATGCCGACGTCCTTGATGCCCGACTCCGCGCAGTTGCGCGGGCAGCCGCTGACCGCGAGCTTCACCTTGTGGGGCGCGTACATGCGCCACAGCGCGCGCTCGAGATCGATGCCGAGCTGCGTCGAGTCCTGCGTGCCGAAGCGGCACCACTCGCTGCCGACGCAGGTCTTCACGGTGCGCAGCGTCTTGCCGTAGGCATGGCCGGACGGCATGTCGAGGTCCTTCCAGACCTTCGTCAGATCTTCCTTGCGGACGCCGAGCAGGTCGATGCGCTGACCGCCGGTGACCTTGACGGTGGGGATCCGGTACTTGTCGACGACGTCCGCGATGCGGCGCAGCTCGCCCGAGTTCGTCGTGCCGCCCCACATGCGCGGGACGACCGAGTACGTGCCGTCCTTCTGGATGTTGGCGTGGCTGCGCTCGTTGATGAAGTGGCTCTGCGGATCGTCCTTCGCCTCCTTCGGCCACGTGCTGATCAGGTAGTAGTTGACCGCGGGACGGCAGCTCGAGCAACCGTCGGGCGTGCGCCAGTCCATCCGTTCGTAGACGCCGTGGATCGTCAGCAGGTGCTCCTTGCGGATCGCATCGCGAACTTCCTGGTGGCTCGCGTCGGTGCAGCCGCACATCGCCTTCTTCTTCGACGTCACGCTGTAGTCGCCGCCCGCGGTGAACATCAGGATCTGTTCGACGAGGCCGGTGCACGAGCCGCACGACGCGCTCGCCTTCGTGTGCTTGCGCACCTCCTCGAGCGTGAACAGTCCCTTGTCCTTGATGGCCTTGCAGATCGCGCCCTTCGAGACGCCGTTGCAGCCGCACACTTCGGCGGCGTCCGGCATCGTGATCGCCTTGCTGTGCCCCTCGTGGCCGGTGTCGCCGACGTTCGATTCGCCGAACATCAGCTTGTCGCGGATCTCGCCGACGGGACGGCCCTCGCGCAGCAGCTTGAAGTACCAGGCGGCGTCGGCGGTGTCGCCGTAGACGCAGGCGCCGATCAGCTTGTCGTCGCGCAGCACGAGCTTCTTGTAGACGCCGCCGTAGGGATCGCTCATCACGATCTCCTCGCAGTCGGGCCCGCCCATGAAGTCGCCGGCCGAGAACAGGTCGATGCCGGTGACCTTGAGCTTGGTCGACGTCTGCGATCCGGTGTAGCGGCCGATGCCGAACTCGGCGAGGTGGGTCGCGCACACCTTGCCCTGCTCGAACAGCGGAGCGACGAGGCCGTACGCGATGCCGCGATGCGACGCGCACTCGCCGACCGAGTAGATGCGCGGATCGGTGATGGTCTGCATCGTGTCGTTGACGACGATGCCGCGGTTGCAGTGCAGGCCGATCTTCTCGGCGAGCTCGGTGTTGGGCCGGATGCCGACGGCCATCACGACCAGGTCCGCCGGGATCTCGCTGCCGTCCTTCAGCTGCACGGCGGTGACCCGCCCGTCCGGACCACCGATCAGCGCCTGCGTGTTCGCACCGACGCGGAACTGCATGCCGCGCTCCTCGAGCGACTTCTGCAGCATGCCGCCCGCGACGTCGTCGAGCTGGCGTTCCATCAGCCACGTGGCGAGGTGGATCAGCGTGACCTTCATTCCGCAGGCCATCAGGCCGTTCGCGGCTTCGAGGCCGAGCAGGCCGCCGCCGATCACGACGGCGTTCTTGTGCGTCTTCGCCGCGTCGAGCATCGCGTTGGTGTCGGCGATGTCGCGCCACGCGATGACGCCGTCGAGGTCCTTGCCCGGCAGCGGCGGGATGAACGGGTTCGAGCCGGTGCAGACGAGCAGGCGGTCGTACGCCTCCTCGGTGCCGTCCTCGGAGCGCACCACGCGTCGGCGCCGGTCGACGTCGACGACCTTCTTGCCGACGTGCAGGCGGATGCCCTGGTCGACGTACCAGTCGAGCGGGTTGAGGATGATCTGTTCGACCGTCTGCTCGCCGGCCAGCACCGGCGACAGCAGGATGCGGTTGTAGTTCGGGTGCGGCTCGGCGCCGAAGATCGCGATGTCGTACATGTCGGGCGCGATCTTCAACAGCTCCTCGATCGCGCGGACACCCGCCATCCCGTTGCCGACCATCACCAGTTTCATCTTCTGCATGTCGCGCTCCGTTCGACGATTGCTCCGTGCCGTCTCATCGATCGCTCCTCGATGGGGGATCCTCGTTCACGAGGTGGGGGTTCGGTGTCATGGTGTTCGTGGTCGGTTCAGGGACGCATCGAGACCGCGGGATGATCCCGATGGGCGCTGCTGCGGACGATTGGAAGAATGAAGATGCGCTCCGGCGACAGGCGGCCCGCGGGTCGGTGTGGGAGGCACTTGACGATCACGACGAGGTGAACAGGATCCGATGTGCGGACGACGGATCGGGGCACGGCGTTGAGGCCCCGACGGGGAATAGCAATCGGCATGCCTGTGTTCGCCGGCGGTATTTGCGAGCGGCGCCCCGGATGCGAACCGCGGCTCGCCCTCAAACAGTGAGCGGCGCGCTTCGCCGTCCCGTGATTGGTGCGATCCGTGGTGCACGAATTTCGGGGCCGCTTGGTTAAACTCCGCCGCTGTGGCGCTTCCAGGACAAGGAGGACGACGATGGAGTTGTTGAAGTTCGCGTTCGACGGCGCGCCGCCGGCATCGCTGCGGTCGGCCGTCCTCGTCGGCGTCGTCGCGTCGGGCAATCTCGAGGTGATGATCGAGACGGCCGAAGACGACCCCCGTTGTCGAATCGAGGTACACACGGCGGCCCGCGGGTTCGACGCCGTGTGGTCCGCGGTGCTCGGCGACTTCTTCGAGCGCTCGCGGATCGGCGGCGTGCGCATCTCGATCAACGACGTCGGCGCGACGCCGGCCGTCGTCAGCCTGCGGCTCGACCAGGCGGTCGAGGAATTCCGCGGCGGGGGACGTTGATGGATGCCGCGCGATGAAGCACAGCTTCTACGAGGCCAACGCGCGGCAGCGGATCGTCGCCGTGCTCGATGCGGGATCGTTCCGCGAGCTCGTGCCGCCGGCCGAGCGGGCGACGAGCCCCCACCTGCCGCTGCTCGACACGCCGGTCGCATTCGACGACGGGGTGGTGGTCGGGACCGGGAGACTCGACGGCCGGCCGGTCCTCGCCGCCGCGCAGGAAGGCGCGTTCATGGGCGGCGCGGTCGGCGAGGTGCATGGCGCGAAGCTGACCGGCCTCTTCGAACGCGCGCTCGTCGAGCGGCCGGCCGCGGTCCTGCTGCTGCTCGAGTCGGGCGGCGTGCGGCTGCACGAAGCGAACGCGGGCCTGATCGCGGTCTCGGAGACGATGCGGGCGCTGCTCGACACGCGTGCCGCGGGCATCCCGGTGATCGGCCTCGTCGGCAGCAGCGTCGGTTGCTTCGGCGGGATGGGTCTGATCGCCGCGTGCTGCGACACGATCGTGATGTCCGAGGAAGGGCGGCTCGGGATGTCGGGACCCGAGGTGATCGAGACGAAGCACGGCGTCGAGGAATTCGACGCGCGCGACCGGGCGCTGGTGTGGCGCACCACGGGCGGCAAGCATCGCTGGCTGCTCGGCGACGCGCAGGCGATCGTCGACGACGACATCGACGCGTTCCGTCGCGCGGCGATCGACGCGTTGTCGCATCGGCGGCCGCTGACGCTCGACGGGCTGCTCGCCGAGCAGGCGGCGCTGACCGCGCGCGTCGAGCGCTTCGGTCAGGTCCGCGACGCGATCGACATCTGGCGCGCGCTCGGCGTCGAACGGCCCGAGTCGCTGCCGCTGCTCGAATGCGCCGCGTTCGTCGACGCGGCCGATGCGCATCGCGTCGCGTACTGATGACGATGGATACGGCAGACCTCCTCGACCGCCTCTTCCCCGACGGTCATTCGGTCGCGATCGACGGCGACCTGCTGCGCGGAACCGCCGTCGTCGGCGGAGCCACCGTGACGGTCGTCGGCACGACCAACGACGCCGCGATCGGCGTCGAGCTCGCGCTCGCGATGGCGGTCGAGGTGCTCGCGACGGTCCGCGACCATCCGCGGCGCGGCATCGTGCTGCTGGTCGACACGCAGGGGCAGCGCCTGCGCCATCGCGACGAACTGCTCGGCATCAACGTCTACATGGCGCACCTCGCGCAGTGCCTCGAGGTCGCGCGCCGCGCCGGGCACCGCATCGTCAGCCTCGTCTACGGTCGCGCCGTGAGCGGCGGCTACATCACCGGCGGCATGATGGCCGACACCTGCCACGCGCTGGCGTCGGCCGAGATCAGCGTGATGAACCTGCCGGCGATGGCGCGCGTGACGAAGATCCCGCAGGCGCGTCTCGAAGAGCTGTCGGCGACGTCGCCGGTCTTCGCGCCGGGCGCCGCCAACTATCTGACGATGGGCGCGCTCGAGAGCCTGTGGTCCGACGACGGCGACGACCGCGCCGCCGACGCGTAGCGGCGCGCG
>CAXTDA010000360.1:0-4484 GCA_964242935.1 uncultured Burkholderiaceae bacterium
GCGGCATTGACGCGCGGACGGTCGGGGGTGAGGCGGTGCATCAGGACGGCCCCCTTGCTCTTGCGGGCCGGCGAGTCGGACCCGGGCGGGCCCGACGAGAGCCGCCCCCGTCGCGAGCGGTGCTCGCGCGACGCGCCGGCAGGTCCGTGCGTCGAAGGGTGCGGATTCTGTCGGGCCCCCTGCGGGACGGCACGCGCCGCGCGACGGATCGCCAAAAACGCGGAGCGAACCGCGCGAGAAAGCGACAGGCGTTGCGCCAATGTAGCGGACGCTACACGAAACGCGCCGCCGCACGACTCGCTGCGACCGAGGGCCGGCAGGAGCGCGACCTGTTCCTGCCGGACCGGCAACGAGAGCCGGTGGAGCCCGTCGACGATCCTGAGTCCAACCGGGCCTTCCTCTCAGGCACGATTCCCATATCCGGGCCCGGCGATCGCGCCCCTGTACGGCGGAGACGGCCCGCCTCGCTGGAACCAGCGCCTGTGGGGCGGCTGGCGGCGTCCTCGAGCGTTCGGCAAGGGTCGCGCCGCGACGTAGCGCGCGCTACACGAATCCGAGCCGTCGCGCGATCCACGAGCGCGTCTCCGCCGGATCGATCACCGCGTCGATCTCGAGCGTCGCGGCCATATTGAGCGCGCTGCCGCGCTCGTACTGCGCGGCGACCAGCGTGTCGTACAACGCGTCGCGCTCGGGGCCTTCCGGGACGGCCTCGAGCTCGCGGCGATAGCCGAGCCGGACGGCGCCTTCGAGACTCATCGCGCCGAATTCGCCGGTCGGCCACGACGCGATCGCCGCCGCCGCGTGGAAGCCGCCGCCGGTCAGCGCCATCGCACCGAGCCCGTACGCCTTCCGCAGCACCACCGCGACCAGCGGGACCGTCAGCCGCGCGTTCGCGACGAAGAGATCGCCGGCGTGCCGGACCTGGCCTCGCGCCTCGATCCCGGGCCCGACCATGAAGCCGGGGGTGTCGACCAGCGACACGATCGGCAGGCGATGCGTGTTGCAGAACGTCATGAAGCGCGCGGCCTTGTCGGCGGCGTCGAGGTCGATCGCGCCGCCGCCGTCGGACGACTGGCTGACGAGGAGACCGACCGGTCGGCCCGCGATCCGCGCGAGCATCGTCAGGATCGCGGCGCCGAAGCGCGGCCGCAGCTCGAGCGACGACCCGGCGTCGACCAGCGTCTCGACGATCGGCTGCACGTCGTAGGCGCGCACACGATTCGCCGGCAACGCGTCGCGCAGCGTCGCCTGGTCGGCCGTCGACCAGGTCGCCGAGCGCCCCTGCAGGTAGCCGAGGAAGCGCTTCGCGATGGCGACGGCCGCGGCCTCGTCGTCGCACAGCACGTCGATCACGCCGTTCCGGTCGAGGACCTCGGCCGGTCCGATGTCCTCGGGCGCGAAGACCCCGAGCCCGCCGCCTTCGATCATCGCCGGACCGCCCATGCCGATGTTGCTGTCGCGGGTCGCGATCAGCACGTCGCTGCAGCCGGCCAGCGCCGCGTTGCCGGCGAAACAGCGGCCGGCGACGATTGCGACCACCGGCACGCGGCCGATGAGCCGCGCATGGCTCGCGAAGGTCGGCACGTGGAGGCCCGCGACGATCGGCAGGTCGACGTCGGCCCGCCCGGCCCCCCCCCCCCGCGGCGCCCGGCGCGCCGCCGGCGGGCCGCCCGCCGCCGCCTTCGGCGAACAGCACGACCGGCAGGCGCTCGTCGTGCGCGATGCGCAGCATGCGGTCGGTCTTCTGGTGGTTGCGATGCCCCTGCGTGCCGGCGAGCACCGTCGCGTCGTACGCCATGACGACCGCGCGCACGCCGCAGCCGGCGCGGTCGGGCTCGAGCGCGCCGGCATTGATCGTCGCGATGCCGGTCACCATGCCGTCGGCCGGCGTGTTGCGGCGGAGGTTGTCGACGCTCCGGCGGCTGCTCTGCGCCGCGACCGCGAGCGCGCCGTACTGGACGAAGCTGCCGGCGGCGCTGAGGTCCGCGACGTTCTCGCGGGCCGTGCGCCGGCCCTGGCCGTGGCGCTTCGCGACCGCCTCGGGGCGCGACGCATCGAGCGTGTAGCGGTGACGCTCGACGACTGCGGCGAGCTCGGGGCGCAGGCCGACCGTGGGGGTCGATGGGGCCGGCGATGCGGTCGACGACGCCAGCGGTGCGGTCGCGGGCTGCGCGTCGATCCGCAGCACGACCGCATCGGTCGGCAGCAGATCGCCGACCGCGACGAGCACGTTGGCGACGACGCCGTCGCCCGGCGCGCGCAGCTCGTGTTCCATCTTCATCGCCTCGACGACCGCGACGACCTGGCCGGCGCGGACCGCGTGACCGACGGCGACGCCGATCTCGACGACGGTCGCGCTCATGGGGGTGACGACGTCAGTTGCATTCATCGCGACCTCCCGCTCGACCCCTCGACGGGCAAGGTCCGTTCAATCCGACGTCAGGCTCACGCGCTCGGCCGCCTCGTGACGCTGCTGTTCCGCGGTGACCAGCTCGCCGATCTCGCGCTTCAACGCGTTAACTCCGGGGCGCTCGCGTCGCGCGGGCGCTCGGTCGTGACGCGGATGTCGCGCTTCACGGTGCCCGGGCGGTACGTCATCACGACGATGCGGTCGGCCAGATAGATCGACTCCTCGATGCTGTGCGTGACGAACACGATCGTCTTTCCGAACTGCGCCCAGATCTTGATCAGCTCGTCCTGCAGCGAGCGGCGCGTCAGCGCGTCGAGCGCCCCGAACGGCTCGTCCATCAGCAGGATCGGCGAATCGATCGCGAGCACGCGCGCGATCGCGACCCGTTGCTTCATCCCGCCCGACAGGTCCTTCGGGAAGCGATCGGCGAAGTCGCGGAGGCCCAGCATGTCGAGCAGCGCCGCGACGCGCTCCTTCCGCTCGGCCTTCGCCATCCCCTTGATCTCGAGCCCGAAGCCGACGTTGGCGTCGACCGTCATCCAGGGGAACAGCGCGTATTCCTGGAACACCATGCCGCGGTCGGGGCCGGGGCCGGTCACCGCCTTGCCGTCGACCGTGATCGTGCCCCCGGTCGGCGGCGAGAAGCCCGCGATCGCGTTCAGCAGCGTCGACTTGCCGCAGCCCGACGGGCCGAGCAGGCAGACGAACTCGCCGGTCGCGATGTCGAGATCGATGTCCTTCAGTGCGACGACCTCGCGACCCGGCGTCTCGAAGCGCTTCTGCACGCCGGCGATGCGGATGGCGGCGGCAGCCGCGGACAGCGGCGGGGCGCTCAATGGTCGAGCCCGCGGTGCCAGCGCAGCAGGTGGTTGTTCGTCTTGTTCATCACGATGTCGATCGCGAGGCCGATCAGTCCGATCGTGAACATGCCGGCGATGATCTTGTCCGACCAGAAGTATTCGCGCGCCTCGAGGATGCGGAAGCCGAGCCCGTTGTTGACCGCGATCATCTCCGAGACGATGACGACGATGAACGACGTGCCGATGCCGATCCGCATGCCGGCGAGGATGTACGGCGTCGCGGCCGGCAGGATCACGCGCGTGAAGATCGTCATCCGCGAGGCGCCGAGGTTGCGCGCCGCGCGCAGGTAGATGCCGTCGACCGCGAGCACGCCGGCGATCGTGTTCATCAGCACCGGGAAGAAGGCGCCGATCACGATCAGGAACACGGCCGGCGGGTTGCCGAGCCCGAACCAGAGGATCGACAGCGGGATGTACGCGATCGGCGGGATCGGCCGCAGCACCTGCATCAGCGGGCTCATCAGCCGCAGCACGCGCGGCATCGCGCCCATCGCGAGCCCGAGCGGCAGCGCGAGCAGCGTGCCGATGACGAAACCGACGATCACGCGATAGAGGCTCCCCGCGGCGTCGCCCAGCATCTCGCCGGAAAAGAGCCACCCGAAGCGCGACATCGTCGCCGGGTCGTAGGGCTCCATCGGCGCCAGGTACTGCCACCAGCGTTCGACGACGGCGAGCGGCGACGGCAGGACCTTCGGGTTGACCCAGCCCATCGCGACGACGACGTGCCAGACGGCGACCAGCACGACCGGCACGATCGCGCCTTCGGCCCAGGTCTTCCAGGTGGGGCGGGTGGATATCACGGACTCTTCCTGATTTCGTCGGTTCCGCGAACGCGGGAACCCAGCGGCGTGTACTGCACGGGAATCGGGCACTGCATGACGACACTGGGTTCCCGCCTTCGCGGGAACGACGGAGAGCCGACCATCACCGGATCCCGTTCGCGACCTTCGCCTTCTCCAGCAGATCGGTCTTCACGTACTCGGTCGCGGTCGGGCCCTTCGGGAACCTGCCGACGCCGTACTTCGCCATCGTGTCGCCTGTGACCTGCAGGTGCTCGGCCGTGATGTCGTAGCTGTACGGCGCGTTGCCGATCGCCGCGTCGAAGTCGGCCTCGGTGACCTGGCCCTTGAACAGCGTCTCGCGGACGTACTTCGACGCCAGCTTCGGGTCGTCGATGAACGCCTTCGTCGCCATCACGAAGCAGTTCATGAACT
>CAXTDA010000361.1:0-4475 GCA_964242935.1 uncultured Burkholderiaceae bacterium
CGGCCGGCGCTTCGGGACGGCTTGGGGCGGGCGGCGGCTCCCCCCGCGTTGGTGGCGCGCCGGCTCGGGAGGGCGATCGACCGGCCGGAAGACCGCGACCTCGTGCTCGCGGACCTCGCCGCGCTGCCGTTGCCCTGAGCGCCGCGTCGCCCTCGCGTTGAACACGATTTCCTGCCCGAACTGCGGCGCGTCGGTCACGTTCCGCTCGGCCGCGTCGGTGATGGCGGTCTGCGGCTTCTGCAACTCGACGCTGATCAAGGATGCCGACGCGGTCCGGAACATCGGCCGGATGGGCGACGTCCTCGAGGACTACTCGCCGCTGCAGATCAACGCGTCCGGGACGATCGACGGGCGCGGCTTCACGGTGGTCGGCCGCATCCAGTTGCGCTATCCGGCGGGTTTCTGGAACGAGTGGTACGTGCTGGACGACGCGGGCGACGGCGCGTGGTTGTCCGACGCGTCGGGGCAGTACGTGTTCACGCGCGCGGTGGACCGCGCGAGCTTGCCGAACGCCGCGTTGCCCGCGTTCGAGTCGCTCGCCGCCGGATCGCGGCTCGACCTCGGCCGCGCGCCCGACGGCAGCACGCTGCTCTTCGTCGCCGGCGACGTGCGAACCGCGCAGTGCACCGGCGGACAGGGCGAGCTGCCGTTCACGGTCGGGGCGGGCTACACCGCGCGCGTCGCGGACTTCCGGCGCGGCGGCGAGTTCGTGACGCTCGACTACTCGGACGAAACGACGCACGGCACGACGGTGCCGACCGTGTATCGCGGCCGCTCGGTCGTGCTCGACGCGTTGAAGCCGCAGCTCCTGCGCGACCCCGAGACGATCACCGACACCGCGGGCCGCATCAAGGGCAAGGTCTCGAACCTCGAATGCCCGTCGTGCGGCGCGTCGATCGCGTTCTCGCCCGGCGCGACGTCGCACCTGCTCTGCCAGACCTGCCATGCGTCGCTCGACGTCGCCGGTCCGGTGGTCGAGGTGCTGAACGCGGCGCGGCGCATCGAGGCTGTCCGGACCACGCTGCCGCTGGGCGCCAAGGCGACGATCGCCGCGACCGCGTACACGACGATCGGCCTGATGCGACGCGCGGAAATCAGTGAAGAGGCCGGCGAATGGACCGAGTATCTGCTCTACGCGCCGCAGAAGGGCTTCGTGTGGCTGGTCGAGACCGACGAAGGCTGGGAGCGTTCGGACGTCCTGAACGCGTGGCCGTACTGGATCGCCGCCGACCGCGCGCTGCTCGACGGCGAGTCGTACGCGAAGCTCTACGACTACCAGGCGGTGGTCCGCTACGCGGCGGGCGCGTTCAACTGGCGCGTCGAGGTCGGCGACGTGAACCGGATCACCGACTTCCAGTCGGGTCGCGCGAAGCTGTCGGCCGAGTCGGACGACACCGAGCTGACGTGGTCGCGATCGACGCCGGTCGCCCCGGCCGACCTGAAGGCGTGGTTCGGCAACCAGGTCGACGCGGCCGCGTTGCCGTCCGGTCCGCCGTCGCTGCTCGAACGGCCGGCGGGCGGCTATCGCCAGGTCGCGAAGTGGCTGACGATCCTGCTCCTCGCGGTCAACGCGATCCCGATCCTGTTCTCGCCGGGACGGGCGCTGGTGATCGTGATCCTCGCGACCATCGGCCTCTACTTCCCGGCGTGGCTGATGGACAAGGCCGCGGCCGAAAAGACGGGGTCATGATGGACGCAGCAGCGCGGCGCCGGCGCACTCGCGATGGGTAAGTTCATCCTCTACGGCCTGCTGGTGGTCGGCGCGTCGTCGCTCGCGAACTGGACGACGCTCGGCAAGAGCGCTGGGTCGGGCTATGGCGGGTCGCGCGGCGGCGGCTGGATCGGCGCGCCGGGCGGCGGCTGGAGCTCGTCCGGCAGCGGGCACAAGTGATCGGTCAGCCGGTGAACGCGGCTGTGCGCTTCTCGCGGAACGCGGCGACCCCTTCCCTGAAGTCCGGCTGACGCCCGACCTCCATCTGCAGCGCCCGTTCGGCCGCAAGCTGGTCGGCGAGCGTGCGGTGCTCGGCGCCGCTGAACAACGCGCGCGTCGCGATCAGCGCCCGGGTCGGGGCGGCCGCGAGCCGCCGCGCGTAGTGGTCGACCCGCGTCGCGAAGTCGGCGTCGTCGACGCATTCCCAGATCAGGCCCCAGCGTTCGGCCGTCTCCGCGTCGATCGATTCGCCGAGCAGTGCCAGCCCGAGCGCGCGCGCCTTGCCGATCCGCTGCGGCAGGAAGAACGTCGCTCCCGCGTCCGGCACGAGGCCGATTCGCGCGAACGCGAGGACGAAACGGGCCGAGCGCGTCGCGATCGTCAGGTCGCCGGCCAGCGCGAGACTCGCCCCGGCACCGGCGGCCACGCCGTTGACGGCGCAGACGACGGGTACCGGCAGCGCGCGAAGCCTGAGGATCAGCGGGTTGTAGTCGCGTTCGAGCGCCTCGCCGATGTCGGCGCCGCCGAGCGCTGCGGGGTCGAGCTGGGTCAGGTCGGCGCCGGCGCAGAACCCGCGTCCGGCGCCGGTCACGACCAGCACGCGGACGCGCCCCGCGGCGGCCGCCGCCTCGACGCGATCGAGCGCGCCGCGGATCTCGCGGAACATGCCTTCCGCGAACGCGTTCAGGCGCTCGGGCCGGTGCAGCGTCAGGCGCGCGATGCCGTCGGCCTCGCCGTAGCGGATCGCGTCTTCAGGGTCGCTCATCACGGGGCTCCGGTGTCGCGGGACGCGGCACTGTGATCCCGAATCGGCCGCGCGGCAATGCCGCGGCTTCCGCCTCGTCGGCGACGGCGCGGACGTGCCGCGTGCCGTCGCGATCGGTCACGATCCAGTCGTCGCCGGACAGCGTGACGCGCCCGTCCTCGCCGGCAAGCGAACAGAGCCGCTTTCGGGTGAACGGCGAGCGCGGCGACGTCTGGTGGAATCGACACATCGCGGCGAAGTACGTCATCGGTCGTTCGACGTCGGCGAAGCGATAGCCGGGCGTCCAGTCGCCGCCGTGCGCGCGGGTCGACAGCGTCCACGCGACTTCCCCGTCTTCGGTCTCGCGATCGAGCCGGTAGGCGCGGGCTTCTTCCTCCCGCACGAAGCCGTCGCGAAGCGGCATCGGCGCCCGGAAGTGATCGCAGAAGCCGACGTCGGCGATCCACGGCTCGTCGAGATCGACCCGCAGCAACAGATGCGACGCCGGGTCGCCGTAGCCGATTTCGCCGTCGCGGTCGGCCCAGACCGCGGCGCCGAGCTGGGTGAGGCGAAAACCGATCCGCTCGAGCGCCCAGCCGAACAGGTGGTTCTGCTCGTAGCAGAAGCCGCCCCGCCGCCGATCGACGATCTTCGCGTAGTGCGCCGCGAGGTCGATCGCGATCGGCTCGCCCCAGCCGATGCTCAGGTTCTCGAACGGGACGGCGAACAGATGCGCGCGATGCAGCGCTTCCAGCGTGGCGACGTCGGGCCGGACGGACCCGTCGAAGGCGATGCGGCGGAGATAGGCGGCGAAGTCCATGCGCGTTCGGGCGAAGGCGCCCGGCGTGGATCGGCAGGAAGGAACGCGCCGCACAGCCGACTGAATCTGGTGCGACCGACAGGAATCGAACCTGTATCCCGAGCTTCGGAGGCTCGTATCCTATCCGTTGGACGACGGTCGCTGGGGTTGCTCGCGCCTTTGGGGGACGCCCGCACGAACCGCGAATCGGCGTCCGTGAGGGCGCGAGGATAGCGTCTTTGCCCCGGTGCGTCCACGCAGGCGCAGCGACGGGGACGGCCGGGTCGTCACGTATAATCCGGCCGGTTTGCGCCCCCGGTCTGCGCGCTCCGCGCCGCCGGATCGACCGGCCCTATCCGAAAAGATCTCCGCCGTTCGCGACGACACGGACCGTCCGTGATCCGAATGGCCAGGAACCCCATGAGCGACCAGCAACACGACTCCCTGATCAAGACGCCGAAGCAGTTGATCGTCACGATCCTCGCCGCGTTCATCGTGCCGATCGCGATCATCGGGCTGCTCGTCAGCTATGTGACATCGGGGCGGAAGACCGGGGCGGGCAGCGAAGGCACGAGCGCCCAGGCGACGGCCGAACGCATCGTTCCCGTCGCGAAGTTCGAGCTGGTCGACGCCAACGCGCCGCGCGAGCTGAAGGCCGGCAAGGACGTTTACGGCGCCGTCTGCACGACCTGCCACGGGGCGGGCATCGCCGGTGCGCCGAAGTTCGGCGACGCCGCGGCCTGGGCGCCGCGGATCGCGGAAGGTGCCCCGACGCTGTACGACCATGCGATCAAGGGCTATCAGGGCAAGGCCGGCGTGATGCCGGCGAAGGGCGGCAACACCGATCTCGACGATGTCGAGGTGCAGCGTGCGGTGGCCTACATGGCCAACGCCGCGGGTGCGAAGTTCGAGGAGCCGGCCGCGCCGGCCGGTGCGGCGGTCGCGGCAGCGCCGGCGGCCCCGCCGTTGCCGCAGGCCGATCCCGCGGTCGTCCCCGCGGG